>JBFLZA010000267.1:0-11434 GCA_040756535.1 Cyanobacteriota bacterium | reverse complement strand
CTCCGGCTACAGTGCCGACAAAACTCCAGGTGGACAAGTCAAAGAGTTCAAGGAGATGGTTAAGGCGCTGCATCATGCTGGAATTGAGGTGATTTTGGATGTGGTCTACAACCACACCGGAGAAGGCTCTCACTTAGGCCCAACTCTATCGCTGCGAGGCATTGACAATACCACTTACTACCGCTTGGTAGAAGGTGACCCCCGTTACTACATGGATTTTACCGGTTGTGGTAATTCCCTCAACGTGCGTCACTCCCAAGTCCTCAAGTTAATCATGGATAGCCTGCGCTATTGGGTGACGGAAATGCATGTGGATGGCTTCCGCTTTGATCTAGCCTCAGCCTTAGCCCGCGAACTGTATGAGGTGGATAGTCTTGCCGCATTCTTTGACATCATTCACCAAGATCCAGTGCTAGCCGATGTGAAGTTGATTGCCGAACCTTGGGACGTAGGAACAGGTGGCTACCAAGTCGGGAACTTCCCAGTACTCTGGTCAGAGTGGAATGGTAAGTATCGGGATACGGTGCGGGACTACTGGCGTGGTGAGGATAGCACCTTAGGAGAATTTGCTTACCGTTTTACTGGCAGCCCCGACTTGTATTTTCAGACGAATGGGCGGCAACCCAATGCTTCTATCAACTTTATCACGGCCCATGATGGCTTTACCCTGAACGACTTGATCAGCTACAACGAGAAGCACAATGAGGCGAACAAGGAAGAAAACCAGGACGGTGAAAGCCATAACCGCTCTTGGAATTGTGGGGCAGAAGGGCCAACAGACGACCCAGAAGTGTTGCAGTTACGGGAGAAGCAGCGACGGAACTTCTTGGCAACCCTGATGCTGTCCCAAGGTGTGCCGATGTTGCTGGGTGGCGATGAAATGGGGCGCACGCAATGGGGCAATAATAATGCTTACTGCCAAGATTCGGAGATTTCCTGGTTCGATTGGGACTTGGCACAAGGAAATGCCGATTTGTTGAAGTTTACCAGTGAACTGATCTACTTCCGCCGCCAGCATCCGGTATTCCATCGGCGCAAGTGGTTTCAAGGACGAGCCATTCGGGGTTCGGGTGTCAGTGATATTGGTTGGTTTAATCCCGATGGCGGTGAGATGACTCAGGAGCAGTGGGATGTGGGTTATGCCAAGAGCCTGGGAGTTTTTTTGAACGGCCAAGAAATTACTGCTGTTGGTCCGCGAGGGGAGCGCATCATTGATGATGATTTTATCCTGTTCTTTAACGCCCACTATGAAACAATTGAGTTTACCTTACCCAGTGGGTTAGAGGATAAAAAGTGGGCGGTGGTGATTGATACCAAACAGCCTCGTTTCCTCAATGGGGAGAATGTTTTCACGGGTAATCAAGCCGTGCCGGTGACACCGCGATCGCTCGTAGTACTCAGCCGTGTAGAATGACTTGGGGAAAAATTACTCCTTTCCCGCTCTAAGAATACCGATGAGAAAGGTGGGGAACTCCCGGAAGCTCTTGGTAGCTGGGGGAGAGGAAGGATAGGTAATATTCTACCGGGAAAGGAGTATCATCAATTTTAAATAGCGATCGCCTAATTTAAATAAAAGAATCGCCTCTTGGTCATTACCAGAGGCGATTTGGGCACTAAATCAAAGGCAAGATGCATAAAGTAGAGCTACGATTTATCCTGCTCTTGCTCGTCTTGCTCAGATTTTGGCGTATTTAACTCGTCTTTAAACCCTCTGAGAGTTTTTCCTATAGCACTACCCATTTCGGGAATTTTCTTAGGGCCAAAAATCGCAAGGGCAATGATTCCAATCACCGCCACTTCAGGCAATCCTAAACCAAACATATAAAACTCCTAGTAACTATCTTTCATTAACTATAAACAGGAGGAGTATACTCAGAGCGAGTCACTTAATCTCTTTTGATTGGTAATCCTAACCAATTACTGAGTTCTTGAGCTAACCAATCAAGCTCTGGCTCTTTAATAATCTTCTCGCTACACAACTGATACGGGTTCGTCCCTCCCCAAACAATCAAACTAGGCTCTTCTTTGATGGTAGAGTCTACAGAGAATTCACCGCTTTTAGCAGCTCTAGTGTAGCGCCTAGTGTGTACTAGTTTACAGATATGCTGTCTAGGGACTGGACGACGTTGATATTTTAACCCCAATAGCTCGTAGGCTATGTTCATGACTTGCTGATTGAAACGCAGGCGGATTCGTCCAAACAAAGGAAAGAGAATCTTTTGCCAATTCATCCAAATTCCAAAACCTAACAAACATAAGAACAAGAGTAAACCACTAGGGGCGATTCCATATTCTAGAACTGTAACGATTGTGATCAATATAGTTAAATGCCAGAATAATGACAACAAGATCCAGCCAATAATGCTGAATCTAAATCCCTTTGGGGGAATGAGAATTTCTAGAGAATCAGCGTTTTTGTTGAGCAAGATTTTGCTACCTGCTGGTTTTGATGCCACCTGATGAATGGCACCTTTTTGCTGTTGCTGCTGTTGTTTTAGAGTTGGCAAGACTTTAACCCTATTGGAGTCAAGATTTTGAGCAATGGCATCTCGTTGCTGTTGGGACGGTTGTTTTAGAGCTTGCAGGGCTGCAAGCGCAGATGTCAAGCGCCGATCTAAACTAGGTTCAGTGAGTTGTTTTAGCCAATTGCTCAAAGTTGGATTTAGATGAGTTACCTGCTCAAATTCAATTCGCAAATCCTTCTGGGGTAGGTCAGCAGGATGTTTTCCCGTTATCAGGTAAATTAATGTTGCGCCTAAGCTGTAAAGATCAGAAGCGGGAACAGCACGTCCGCCAAATTGTTCCGGTGGCATATACCCGTAAGTTCCTACTACAGTAATCGTCCCGCCTTCAGTGGCAGCGAGAGTCTGCACTGAGCCAAAATCCACTAAGTAAACTTTACCGACATTATTACCTGAGCGATCGCTTAACAAAATATTGCTGGGTTTGATATCCCGATGAATCACGGGAGGTTGACGCTTATGCAGGTAAGATAGGATTTCTAAAAGAGCTACAGCAAGCTGCTTAACATCTGTTTCACTAAAGCTGCGTCCAGATTTGAGTTGTTCCTCTAGAGATTTGGCATTGATATAAGTTTGGACTAGGGCAAATCCCTTGAGTTCAGGTAAATTGACCTCAAAGTAGTCCAGGTAGCGAGGAATGGCAGGATGATTTAAGGATTTTAACGTTTCCGCTTCTCGCTCAAAGAGTTTGAGATCATCCCACTCAAAGCCATTACCAAACGCCAGAACCTTGACAACGACTAACTCTTGTGTTTGGCGATCGCGTGCTAACAGCGTTCGTCGTCCTGCTCGTTTTCCCAACTGCTGTTCTACTTCGTAGCGCGTACCCAAAACTTCGCCCTTCATTTTTCCTAGCCCTAACTCTTGTCAGATTGTTTAGCGTTGGATCGTTACTGATGGCAAGCTGATATCGTGAATTTACCGCTCAAGTGCTTTTAACTTCATCAATACCTTTTAGCTTTCCAGGCATGTCAGCAACCTTAAAACCTTCTATTCGAGAACAACAACACCCTCTAATTCGCCAACTGGCAGACTGTATTGAGTCCAGTTGGCATCGCTACCTCGACTTATCACCCTACGAACTGCCAGCAGAGATGGGGTATGTAGAAGGACGATTGGAGGGGGAAAAACTTACCATCGAAAATCGCTGCTACCAAACTCCTCAGTTTCGGAAAATGCACCTGGAACTGGCTAAAGTGGGCAATATGCTCGATATTTTGCATTGCGTTATGTTCCCCCGCCCAGAATATGCCTTACCCATGTTTGGCTGTGATTTGGTAGGGGGACGAGGACAAATCAGTGCTGCGATCGCAGATCTATCACCTATCAATAGCGATCGTAACTTACCCGATGCCTATCGCCACGAATTACTTGCCTTACCCACACCTCAGTTCTCTCAACCGCGTGAACTTCCTGAATGGGGAGAAATTTTTTCAGAATTTTGCCTATTTATTCGACCGACTAATCCTGAGGAAGAAAACCAATTCCTCTCACGTACCGAGGAGTTTCTACGAATTCACTGTACCCAAGCAACTAAAGCCTTACCAGTATCTGTGGAACAACAAGCCGAACTTTTAGCCGGTCAACGTTTCTATTGCACTCAGCAGCAGCAGAATGATAAAACTCGTCGTGTTCTAGAAAAAGCCTTTGGTGCTGATTGGGCAGAACATTATATGAGTTCGGTACTGTTTGACTTACCTCCATCTTAAATAACCTAAGCATCATCTCTAAGACGGTGTTACTGGTGATTTTACAAGAAGTCAAAAGTCAAAATACGGTGGCAAGCTTTTTGATTTTTGACTTCGATGCAGATGGCGCTATCACTATTAAATTCACATCACACACCTCAACGTTATCTTTCTTGTTCTGTTGGTTTTCCCGTGTTCACGAATTTAATAGAATGGCTATAACACCAAAAGCTGCACTTAGGAGAGATAATAATTAAACAGCATTTCTTACTTATGAGAGATTAAATTGCTACGTTGTATTCTAAAGCGATTGCCCTTATCAAACCGTTTGTTCACCCCCTTATACACCAGCTTTTTATTACTGGTGCTACTGGCAATTATACAAAGCTGTTTGAATATCTTAATCGAACTTGGTTATCAGCGAGAAGTGGATGGAGTTACTCATTCTTTACTGGTAGAAGGGGAAACAGAACGTCTGCTAAGCGCTGTACTTGATGAGCAAACCAGTTTACGCGGCTACTTGCTAACTCAAGATAAAACTTTTTTGGAGCCTTATCGGACAAAGGCAAAAACTACCTTTCATAAAAGTTTTAACCAGCTTTATACCTTAGTTCAGAGCAATCCCGCCCAAGTCCAGCAACTAGAGCAAATCCAAGGAATTTATGATAACTGGCAAAGTCAATTTGCCGCTAAAGTACTGGCTGGTACTGCTAGCAGAACAACGTTACCTGGAAAAACGCTGTTCGATCCCATGCGTCAGAACGTGGCCGAAATTCTGGAGTATGAGGACAGGTTGCTCACGCAGCGCAAGCAGCAATTGCAACAAATTACCCAGATGAAGATGGTTTTGGATCTTTTCAATCTGGTGATTATCCTAGTTGGTGTAGGGTGGAACACTTGGCTTTTGCGTCACCGAGTTGAACTTCCTCTACGCCAGTTAACTCAAGTCGGTCAAACTTGGCGGACAGGGAACCTAAAAGTCCGTTTAGATTACTCATCTCCTGACGAAATTGGTCGGTTAGCGGAAGTCCTCGATGCTATGGCCAGTGAAATTCGCGATCGCCAAGAGCGTAGTCAGATGCGTAACCAGCAGCTTGAGGGCATGATTTCTGCTCTTTCTCACGATCTACGCACTCCTCTGCTTGCCACTCGTACCACCCTGCGTCCTATGCTCAATGGTGCGTTTGGCTTTGTGAGTGATACGTGGAGAGAGGTTTTGGAAGAGTACAACCAATCCAATGAGAATCTGCTCAAATTGGTAGAAACTCTCTTGGATGTTTCCCGCTATGAAGCAGGGGGTAGTCAGAATTTACACGTCGAACCCCTTGATTGGGATAAGATTTTTGCTCAAGCGACAACTCAAATCAATGCGAGTTGCCAATGGCAGTACAATTTTGCCATTAACATTGCTCCCTCCTTACCAACTGTCAACGGCGATCGGCTAGAAATCCAACGGGTGGTGCAGAATCTACTAGAGAACGCTGTGCGGGTGAGTGAGCCAAATCAGCCGATTACGCTTGAGGTTGCTTCGTTAGGAGCTAACCATGTAAAAGTTACCGTAAGCGATTGTGGCCCCGGAATTGCTCCTCAGGAGAAGGAAAAACTCTTCCATCGCTTTATCCAGGGGAGAGGACGACGGGGGGGAGCAGGATTAGGTCTATTTTTGTGTCGCCAAATTATTGAAGCACATGGCGGGTCAATTAATGTCGAAAGTACTCCCGGTCAAGGAAGTACTTTTTGGTTTAAGCTCCCGGTAGCAACACTTGAACCTATGCAACAGCAAGCCAATAAAAATTAAGCTTTTGTGCATTTCATGAACCTATTTGAACAGGAGAAGACTTGAGAAAAATCGACAAGCAATGATTTGGATCGTCGGATATGGAGTCAGAGCAGCGATGGCAGAAAGTAGGGAACAGATGTCTGTGCGAATTCTACTGGTTGAGGATCATGCCTTAATGCGTCGAGGACTAAAGGGTCAGTTTGCCCTTGAGGCGGGATTCACGATAGTAGGAGAGGCAGTAGACGGAGCCGAAGCTGTTCAATTAGCCGCTCAACTCGAACCAGATGTCGTTTTGATGGACATTGATTTACCCGTGATGGATGGCATCACAGCGACGCATCGAATAAAAAGCGATCGCACTACAACTCGAATTCTTGCCTTGAGTGCATTTGATAACGATACCCAGGTGATGGGAATGTTAGCAGCAGGTGCCGATGGTTACTGCCTCAAAAGCATTGAATGGGAGCAGTTAATCGCTGTCCTTCAATTAATCCAAGGAGGTGGGGCGTACCTCGACCCTCAGGTGGCTCGGAAAGTAGCTCGGATGCTAAAGCCCCCAGCTATCTCTCCTGAAGCTCCTGCATCTCCCAACATTCAAGCCCCTATACTCAGTAATCGTGAACGAGAAGTTCTAAAACTCATTGCTGATGGATGCTCAAACCAAGTAATTGCGGAGAAACTATACCTCTCCCTCGGCACGGTTAAATCTTATGTACGGATGATTCTCAACAAGCTTAGTGTTGATGATCGGGTTCAGGCAGCCGCTAAAGCGGTGCGCGAAGGTTTGATCTAAAGGTGGAGAACCTTGTGCAAACTGATCTCCAATTCATTGGGAGTAGAAACCAAAGGGAATTCTTGGGTTATCTGCTGCTGTGACCATAAGATGTAGGGTTGAGCAATCTGCTGTAAAAAATCCTCTGCTACAGGCAGGCACACGAGTGACACTTCAGGAGCGAACAACGCCACATCCTCAGCGTTGGGAATTCCATAGTAAGGAAAAACATCTGCCCCCTGTTCTAGGCAGTAACGGCTCACACGTTGCACTGTTGCCACATCTTGACCGATGACCATCACTCGAATCCCTGGCACAAGATCTACAAGTTGGCTAAAAGGGTCACCCATTGAGATGCGCTCATCCGTGTAAGTAAAATTTGGTGGACAAATCCTAGTGTGTGCCGAGTACTCTTGAGTTTACTACAGCCAGATGGATAGCCAGGTGGATAGTTCTGGTTCTGAAGTGGATACTTTCTATACCCAAAGGGTTAATTATCCATCCGGCAGTATTTCTAATTTCAGTATCGGAGAATACTGATTCAGTGTTCTCGTGTTCTCGGAAACCAATAGTGGATACTACTGAGCAAATTTATCGGCTGGTCGGACAATGGTGTAATTCCCTCGATCCCTCTAAAGCCAGCGAAGCGCTCCATCAGATTGCCATCATTACAGGTTGCATACCACAACTACCTAAGCAGTGGACTGAACAGGAAGGAAAATTCGTCCTGCGATGGTTGCAGGAAAATCATCCTAATGCGTACCTATGGGCAATGAGTCAGAGCTGGACTGGTCACCCAGCAATGGTTTGGGGCCCGGAAAGTAACCTCAGAAAAACTATGTCTGCAAGGAGAAGATAGACCGTCTTTGATTTTCCAGAATTAAAGAGTGCTAGTTCAATCTAGCAATCGTGACATTTTAAAGTCCTGTCCTAAATAGCAGTCTCTAAGTTTATTTGCGATTATTTGAGAGTTAGAACCATGCGTGCCAATACGTTACAGTCTGTCCGTTACTCTATAGATGTGATTCAAGATGAGGTGCGTCATTTAGTGAATCGAGGGGTAGTTGACCGACATCAACCGATTTATACTCTGTGGCAATATTTCCCAGCACGAGAGTGGGATTCTCTAGAAAATGAATTGGAGCAAAATGGTTTTTTACTGCGCGATCGCATCGGTGATTTGATAGCTCATGAAGAATGGAATAACGATTAACTCGTTTTAGCGAGTACAGAACAATAATCCTACAGCGGTTTTCAAGTCAATCAGCCCTAGATACCCTAAAAGGTGATCCAACCTCTCCAGACGCCGGAATCAATATAAAAATGGGGTAAACAAATTTGAAAGCTGCTGTAAGTGTGTAGCCTCCCTGGCAATAGTAAAATTTTCTACTTTTGAATACAGATAAGGTCAATTATCCACGTTTGATGACGACGCCATACAGCGGAGCGTGAATAACACCCTTGTTAATAGTCTGAGTTAGCAATGACTACATTTATAGAGAAAATGAATGTTTAATCGGTGATGCCATCTTCTAAAATTGAGGCATCTTAATCAGGTATTCATGCATTCTCAATAAAATCTTTTATCTTCCTACTATTTACTGATACCAAGTTGCATCCCTTAGTAGTACATCCATTTTCTGGAGCGTCTCTCTTGACTACTCTGTTTGAACGCAACTGCATAGGAATTATTTAGTGGCTCCCCGTTTTGTTCTCAAAGTAACATTGACTCCTTCACTAGATTGCTCTAACACTAACAAAGGTGTTGGTTTTGCCTTTTGATCCCAACGAATAAAGACAATGCGCCCTTGAATCGTGGGTTGCCAGCTTTCATGCTCATCACTGGGGCTGAGAAATGTTTCAATACAGTCAATAATTTGGCTAATTGTAGCAGAGGTTGCTTGAGTGGGTAATTTCATCAAAATAATTTGAATGCGAAACAGCACCCGCAAGGTTCGCTTCCCTCCGCTTTCGGTTTCATACATGACATCAAACGTTTCATCGACTTGACGCCCGCTTCCAGCAATGCCAATTGTGACTTGATTAGACTGATTCGGTCGAAGGGCAACACTGATGATTTGTTTGACTTTAATTTTGATTTGGTTAATAATCGCGAAGTGGAAAACTTCTTCATCCATTCGCATTCTTAAGTAATCCAGATTAAATTCGCGGGAATGAACTAAGTCTGGATTTGTTTCCATTTTGCGGATAGTATCGAGAGCTAACTTTAATTTTTTCTGAAAATCTTTCGATTTGTACTGCTCAAACTTGAGCTTCTTGGAAAGATCGTCTATTATTTTTAATTTCCCATACACTACTACACCAATCAGCAGTAACATAAGCCCTATGGAGACGAACATCCAGATTTGCCCAGAGGCTTGAGGCTCTGAAGCAGGCGTGGGTGAGGCAGGGGATGTAGTTTGACGAGTTTGACCCAATGCTGGCTCTATCAAGACGGTAGAAGTGGGCATGATCACTCCTGGCTAAAACTTAGTGTTTATTTTTAGGGGAATGTACCCATTGAATGGGCATTCTGCTAATTCTTTTAGGCAAGGTTATGGCTAAGGGGAGGTTAAAGGTTGATCGTTGCAAGTTAAAAAGTTTTAGTTACACAATGGCTGACTATTAACAGTTCATGCACCCCTCATCTGTTGTAGCTTAGTTCCGCCATCTTGCTCGGTAACTGCGTGCATCAATGTGGCACAGATGCGGGAATTGAGTATATCGACCTAAACCACCCGGCCACCAAGGTTCAAGAAACCAGTACAGTTGATTGCCTGTCAAACCTTCGCAGAGAAAGTCGATCGCATCTCCAACGAGATGGCGGCTATAAATGGCACCCCCAACAGCACGATTAATCACAGGTGGGCGATACCAGCTCGTGACAATAAAAGGCCTACCGATGCGATCGCGTGCCCGTTGGGCTAGTTTAGCAATACGAATCATCGCATCAACAGTTGCCTGATTGGGAGGCATCCGAGTACCGCCATGCGTTGCTTCTGCCCAGGTAAAGTTACCATCTAGAATGATCGGAGCTGATAGCTGAATATTGTAAGGTGTCCAACGGGCAGGACGTTTGGGAACGATGACCGGAACTGGCTTGGGTGCTGCTTCTTGGGCATTGCGGCGAGCTACCTCCAAGCGTTTTTGGTCTTCCAGTAAAGATTGAATGGCTTGATTTCTAGTAGGCAGATTGCGCCAAAGTTGAACCAGGCGAATTAAGGCTTCTCTCTGGTGGTCGAATTCTTGATATTCTCCAGGCAACCGCCGCACAAAGGTTAGAAGTTCTTGATCCAGCTGAGTCGCCAAATTCATCATTGCTGTTCGATCTGAAGTGCTAGCCTTAAATGCATCAGGATTAATTCCCAACGTCCCTAAGGCGGTAGCACGGGAATCGAGCTGACGCCAAATGCGAAACGCTTCTGTTAAGGCGTTGCGTTGACTGCCTTGCCCTTCGTAGTAGCCCGGAAGGCGTTGGACAAAGGCCACCAGTGCTGGATCGATGACGCTGAGGGTTTCTTCGGGGGAAGTGTTGGTTTTCAAAGATGCAATGGCTTCCTCTCGCGTTCTCAGCTGACGCCAGAGTTGAGCAATGCGAATCAGTGCCTCCCGTTGTTGGGGATATCCTCCATAGTTAGCGGAAATTCGCTGTACAAATTGCTTGAGGGGAACGTCGAGTTGGGTTTCATCCTCCATTACGGTAGCGACATTGGCATCAGACACGAGGGAAGCAATTACCGCTTCGCGGGTATCCAGTTCTCGCCAAATGCGTACTCCTTCTAATAAGGCATCCCGTTGATGCGGCAAGCCGGTGTAATAGGTGGGAATGCGATCCACTAAGGTTAATAGGGCTTGATCTAAGTAAGCGAGATTGCGGGGCAAGTTTGCTGATTGAAAATCACTCTCAATATCAGCTAAATAAGCTTGTCGTAGTGTATCAAAGTCAGATGCTTCTAGTCTTGCGATCGCAGGTTCGTTTGGTGTCGGTGCATACCCACCAGCTATCTTTTGTAGCAATTGGTCGGTATAACGCCCCTGTTCAGCTTCCCACAAATCGCCCCCTTTCCAACCCTGAGCGACTAAACTCTCACTCAGAGCGCGGATAACGTTGGCTGCGTATTGAACTTGTTCGGAAAAGGTATCAACCTGTGCTAGTGACACCCGATTAGCTGGAGCAATGCCCAAACCAGTTTCTCCATCAGACAGAGAAGGGGAAGAATGGGCAGCATAAAGTGCTGCCAAAATCGGTTTGTGAATGCCTGCCCGTTCGGCTTCAATCAGGTAGTAATAATTACGTTGGTCTGGTGAGAGGGTAGCCATGGCAAATTGTCGCAATCTAACTTACGGCAGTCATTACACAATAATCAAGGGTTTATGAACCGATGAAGCAGGCAATCAGTGACGGTTGCGGCAAACACCTTGCGGCGGATGAGCACCGATATAGATAGTACGCTGATGCAGAGGTAAAGATAAGAGGAGAAAGGGCAAAGAGTAAACGGATTTCAGGGAAATCCTTAACGGGGAACTGCTGAACAGGGAATTCTAAATCCCTTCTAAACCGTTGAAAATTCTGAAGATACCGATAGCGTTATACCATTTCACTTTTACTGCGCTACACATTGACCCCCCTAACCCCCGGAAAACAAAAAGCGTAGCATCCTCTGACTCCCCC
>JBFLZA010000266.1:0-11490 GCA_040756535.1 Cyanobacteriota bacterium | reverse complement strand
ATATGGTCGTTTGGGCCGTTAAATCTGTCCTAACCTTTATGGCGACAGCTATACTTTTTCCCCATCAAAGGGCGAAATATGCGGACGGAAGCACTAGGGTTTGAGCGATAAATTGTCGCTCGAATGCTGTGTCCCTACCTCTAATTTTGATTACTGAACTGGCGTTATAGAGGATTGCAAATCGTAAATTTAAAATCACCAAGCCCCGTCCAGGCGAGGGCGGGGTCAATCTAAAATCTAAAATCGTAAATCCAAAATTGATGCAATCCGTGTAGCGGTTTGATGCCCACCTACTCCTAACAATTAGCCACCGCTAATCTTCGCTTTGTAGCCCAACTGCGTCAGAAGTTGAACCAGCTTCTGAGCGTGGTCACCTTGAATTTCAAGCGTATTGTCCTTTACTGTGCCACCGCTACCACACTGGGTTTTAAGTTGTTTGAGTAAGTTAGTTAACGTTTCTGGTGTTGATTGAAAACCACTGATGACGGTTACCGTTTTTCCCTTTCGCCCTTTCCGGGAGGCTTGTACTCTTAAATCCTGCTGATTGGGAGGTGATTCTTGAATGGCTCGTTCAAAGGCAGCTGGATTACTCTGTGTGCCAAACTCGCTGTAAACCAATCGATTCTCAGCCGATTTGGGGGTAGAAGATTTGTTCTTTGATTTTGATGAAGCCATATTGATTAGAGAAGTAGGATATTTGCTCGATGAAGTATGAAGTCGGAGGTATGAAAGATGACGCCTTACTGCCTTACCTTGGCTTAACCGAAACGGCTGTGAGGAGGCAACCCCTGTTTTCATACTTTAGCCTTCATACTTCAGCCTCTTAGTAGTCCGGAGTGAGGGTTACATTTTGCTACGGTGCTGTAATAGGAACGACAGCATTTTCCGGAACATAACTGCGGAAAATCCCGTTATCAGCAAAAATCAGAACTAGCCGTAGCGGATAATCGGGTTCAATTTGCAAATCTGCCCACGGTACTGCGACCTCCAGACATTTATCAAATGCTGCCTTGGCGCGGCTTGCTCGAGGATGCCACAGATAATGCTCTCCAGCCTCCTCAAACCAACTGGATGCTGTGAGCAAATTAATCCCTAGATGATGGTGGAACAAATAGTTTAGGGGGGCTTCTTCCGGGAGTTCTGCGATCGGAGCAGGAGTGTTGTGCATAATTCGGTCAGGATAATACCATAGCAGGTGCAATTCTGATGGGATATCTTGACCGGGTATCACGCCACTTCTGAAATCTAGGCGCAGATAGAAATGGTTGTGATCGACACCATACCACAGACGCTGAACTGTACTGCTACGATGCATTGTGCCTCGTGCCCCTCCGATTTCCAGGCGACCGGCTTTATCCCAATCTTGCTCATCTCCCAGACCATTGATCACAGGATGGATATAGCTTTGGGGTTGATGGTCTCCCGGCATCTCGTGGATTTCGAGCGGTTGCTTGAGGCTGGGAGGAACGGGTTCATTTAAGCTGGTATAAATGGCGCTGAGATGTTCCCGGAACAACTCGTCGAACATGGCATCTTGATTTGAGGAATGACCTTCGCCAAACCACCAGAACCAGTCAGAGCCTTCAGCCGCATACAAGGCTTCCCAAGCTTCTGGGTTATTTTCTTCGGTTGCTTCTGGATGGTTCGCTAAAACTTGTCTTGCTTCCCAAAGCAAGTCCCACGCTCGATTCTTCACTGGATCGCCTATCCAGGTTGTGAAGCTACCATCGACCCAGGAACCACTGTGCAGTTGTTCAGTAGGAAGCGTTTCCACGGGGGGGAAGTTCTCGATAAATTCGCTAACGGTGACCAGTTTGATGTCTGGAGTATGGGAGAGGGTTTCGTAGAGGGATTCTAAGAAGGGAATACCGTCTTTGTAGTAGTGTTCCCAACAATTTTCTCCATCAAGGGCGATGGTCACAAGCCAAGGTTGTTCTAGGGATGTACTGCCATCATGTTGCCGTTGTTTGAGAGAACGAGCGATCGCATCGAAATGTCCCACTAAATCTGCCGCCGCTCGTTTCGGGTCCATCGCCCCATAAGTAAAGCCAATTAAGTCCGATAAGCGATGGTCTCGGAATACGATCGCTAAAGGGGCATGGGGCGTCTCTAAGCGATAAGGACGATAGAGTAACTCCGGATCAAAAACATTGCCCGCCTCATCCCGATGAAAAAAGTGCCTTAGCGTACAACCCAACACAGCCTCATCGGAGCAAAGCCACTCAAATCCTTGTTGGGCAACATAAGGTAAAATTTCAGGGCTGACTGATTGCTCGCTGGGCCACAATCCTCGCGGGATCTGACCAAATCGGTCTTTGTACATATTCCAGGCTTTCTGAAGGTGCCGGGGAATATCTTCTGCCCATTGAAAACGTTGCTGGGGCAAAGCCATGTGGGGGACTGCCCGACAACCGGCATTTGTATCGGCTAGCAAAGGCAAAATCGGGTGAGTGTAGGGCGATGTTATCACTTCTAGCTGACCCGCCTCTTGCATTTTCCGGTGTTGAGGAACAATGCGGCTGAGAATTTCCTTCTGCTTGGAGTAAATTCGCTGGCGATCGCTTAAGGTAAAGTTGCGCCCTTGCTTCAACCACCCTTCAATCTCTGGGTCATCCCAAAACAGAGGGTCAATCCAGGCCAGGTTGTGCCATGCCAGCAGGTCGCTATAGTCTTGGAGCGCCCAATTGTCCAAACACCACTGCCTGCCCTTGTCCTGCCGCATCCAGTACAGTTCGGCATACCGGGGGTGAGGGTCAATTAAGGTATGGTGATTGGCATCAAAGAAATGCTCGACGATAAATTGCTTCTGTTGGGTGTTTAGCTGTTCAGTCGGTGTTAACGCCACCGCCAGATAGGGGTCAAACGCATTTCCATTAATGTAATCTTCCAGTTGCAAAATCAGCGAAGGAACTAGGTTCACCGTCTGATGTAACTTGGGATAGCGCTCCAAGAGTAGTACTAAATCCAAATAATCCTTCGTACCGTGCAACCGCACCCAAGGTAGACGGTATTGCCCTTGGGCAACCGAGACGCTGTCGCGGCATTTGTACAGCGGCTGATGCTGGTGCCAGATAAAGGCGACGTATAAGGGATGAGACATGAGTTTTGAGTAGATGAGACGTGTGAGTTAAGAGCTTTGGTGATGAAAGCAACCATGTTCACTCTTAACTCTTAACTCAAAACTGTTACATGACTTGTTCAACTTCAGCAATTTCTGGGATGAATTCACGTAAACGTCGCTCAATCCCCATTCTTAGAGTCATGGTTGAACTGGGGCAAGAGCCACAGGCTCCCTGAAGCCGGAGTTTGACAACAGGGCCATCTATGTCAACGAGTTCGACATTGCCGCCATCCGCCATCAAGTAGGGACGCAATTCATCCAATACGGTTTCGACATTTTCAGACGTTAGTGCCAGTGTTTCGGACATAATTCTTCACCCTTTGTGATTTTTTGAATCGCAACTACGCAACTATCTTAATCCTAGCTTCCTTGGGCCGAGTAGAAGTGATTAGCTTCATCGGCGGGTAGTGCCAAACGCTAAAAACGGGCACGGTCAAAATTGTACTAGGAGAATATAAATGTCTTCATACCCAGCTGTTCATAAGTGCGAGGGTTCGTGAAGTCTACAAGAAACTCATATAAGTTTCTTAGAAGTTGCATTCATTTTCTATGTAGCACATTCATTTTCAGCTCATCCATTAACAGCCAATAACTGGCTGTTAATGGATAACCTCTATCACTTATTAATGTGTCACTCGGCTGGATGAAGGGTCACTTGACTGAGTTGATATCATCATGGGTTCCTGATATAAAGGCACCGTAAAGGTAACCGTTGAACCCAGACCTTCGCCCATACTATAAAAATTGACAACGCCTCCCATGGTTTCCACAAGTCGTTGAGAAATGGTCAGCCCCAGACCTGTGCCTCCGTACTGACGAGTGCGTTCACCATCCACCTGGCTGAAAGCTTGGAACAACTTATCTTGTTGGTCTAAAGAAACACCAATTCCCGTATCGGCCACTCGCACTTTGACGATACCAGGGAGTTCTTGGTCTTTAAACATGACCTTTTTCTTAATCACCTCAGCACCAATTGTCACTCCTCCTTCGTGAGTAAATTTGATCGCGTTGCCAACTAGGTTTAAGAGTACTTGCAGCAGCCGTTGATAGTTTCCGTACAGAACAATTTCATCACGGGTATCGGGCAGCTCGACATTGAAGCTCAGGTTTTTTTGTTGCGCTTGATTTTGAGTAAAGTTACGAACATTATTAAATAACTCATGAAGCCGCACTGGACTCAGTTCCAGCTCCAGCTTACCCGCTTCAATTTTGGCGATATCTAGGATGTCGTTAATGATATCTAACAGATGCAGCGCTGACCGATTCGCATCTTCGAGGAATTCCGTCTGTTCCTCAGGAGAGTCTACCATGCCATCGAGAATCAGTCTGAGGCTACAAATAATGCCATTGAGAGGAGTACGAAGTTCGTGAGTGGTGTTGGCAAGAAACTGGCTTTTCATTTGGGAAGCCACTTCAGCCTGTTCGCGTGCATCTTCTAGCTCTCTATAGAGAGTGGCATGAGCGATCGCGGTTCCCACTTGTTCGGCTAGTTCTCTTACCAACTCAATTTCTGCTTCACTCCATTGTCGGTAGCGATCGCATTGCTCCAATCGAATCAAACCATTCGGTTGGTCAGTATAAGTGGTGGAAACGACTAGCACTGACTGCTTCGGGCATTGGGCACTCGATGTTTGCTCACTCACGACAGGTTCGCGACTAAATAGCGCTTGTCTTAAGTGAGGATTACAATCTAAGTCGAGATTTTTCCCCACCATTGACCGACTTTTATCTTGGCTGTACTCTGCCTTGACATTAACTTCTTGCTCCTGCGGTTTGTAAGAGCAAATAATGCAGCGACTCACTTGCAGCGCTTTTCCTAGGCTTTTTACCGTTTCTTGCCAAATGGTATCTAGATCAAGGGTACGGCGAATCTTCCGGGCGATTTGAGTGAGTAGTTTTTGATTGGGGTCAAGACTTAAGGGCACCAGAGAGTCTATCACCTGCTGCACTGATGATTCAGGCAACAGATGCCCCATCACCAGAACCTTTGTTGCTTTGCCATCCGCTTGCAAAATCGGGCTGATGATCAGCTCAAAGGGGAAAATAATATCGTTGTAACTAAACGAATGGATGCAACGTTCAGGCGTTCGTTGCTCCAAAATTCGCTGAATTTGTTCCTGATAGGCGTCTACCGCCATCGGGCGAAAGCATGAATCACTTAGGGGAATTCCAACCACTTGCTCATTCGTCAGACCATAGCGCTGTGCGCCTTGCCAATAAAACGAGTGGTACTGACCAGATGCATCCTGAGTAAACACAAGTTCGGACCCTAAGCCCTGCAAAAAGCTAGATTTGCTTGGTGCAGTAGCAGATTCCATATCGGTATACCCAGAACTAGGACGTTGTAAATTAGCAGGAGCAGTCATCCGAAAAAACCTGGAAACTGCAATTGAACAAAAGTATTCGTTTTAGCTATCAGGCATCTAAGCAACTGACAACCGCTCGAATTTTAGGCAAAGCCCATCAAACAAGGCCTATACCAGTTGTATCTCAATCATTCCATTCACCGCGAGGGGGTACGGGGGGATTTCGGTCTAAAGCACGAGTTAGTTCATCATCCCGTTCCCGTTCCCCTCTGAGCCACTGTCTAATGGCTGTTTCAATGACCCGACTTGGATCGTTAGTCAGGTGGTTAATTTGATCTAGCAGTTCTGCATCCAAGTGAATAGAGATTTCTTCTTTGTCAGCAGAATGTTCTCGATGTAAGGCATGATCGTTCATAAGCACAGTGTTTGTTTCCCTAATATGCATTTTACGCTAACTGTTCGTTAGCTATCCTTTGGCTGTCATCCCTAGCCCTTGGAGCAAGCGTTACGCAAAAAGCTATCTTGAGCCATAATTTCCCTTGATTTTCCTGTGGGGAGCATCTCCCGCTTTTATTGGCGTAAACATTAAAATAAGTTAAGAAAAGTCGTTCACTCTACAGCCCGTTTTTACTTTCGCCCCCAATCGTTATGACTGACGCTCCTGTCTCTCGCATTCGCAATTTTTCGATCATTGCCCATATCGATCATGGTAAATCAACCTTAGCCGATCGCTTGCTACAAAAGACAGGCACGGTTCAGGATCGACAGATGAAGGAACAGTTCCTCGACAATATGGAGTTGGAACGGGAGCGGGGCATTACCATTAAGCTGCAAGCCGCGAGAATGAACTATACGGCAAGCGATGGTGAGCAGTACGTCCTCAACTTAATTGATACACCGGGTCACGTTGATTTCTCCTATGAGGTGTCGCGATCGCTGGTTGCCTGTGAAGGAGCTCTGTTAGTCGTTGATGCATCCCAAGGGGTTGAAGCACAGACTCTGGCTAATGTCTACTTAGCACTGGAACACGACTTGGAAATTATTCCAGTACTCAATAAAATCGACTTGCCCGGAGCTGAACCCGAACGGGTCAAGGGCGAAATTGAAGAGATTATTGGTCTTGATTGTAGTGGCGCGATCAAGGCCTCTGCTAAGGAGGGGATCGGGATTGATGAAATCCTCGAATCCATCGTCCACCTAATCCCACCTCCGCAGGATACGGTCAATCAGCCTCTGCGGGCATTGATTTTTGACAGCTACTACGACCCCTACCGAGGTGTCATTGTCTACTTCCGGGTTATGGATGGAACCGTCAAAAAAGGCGATCGCGTCCACTTGATGGCATCCGGCAAAGAGTACGAGATTGATGAACTCGGTATTCTTTCCCCCACCCAAATCCAAGTGGATGAACTTCATGCGGGAGAAGTGGGTTACATTGCCGCCGCCATCAAAGCCGTAGAAGATGCCCGTGTCGGGGATACAATTACCCTGGCAGCAAAACCCGCAAGTGAGCCTTTACCGGGTTACGCCGAAGCCAAACCGATGGTATTTTGCGGCTTATTCCCCACTGATGCCGACCAATATGAAGATTTACGGGATGCCTTGGAAAAGCTGAAGCTCAATGACGCCGCGCTGAACTACGAACCCGAAACCTCCACGGCGATGGGATTTGGATTCCGCTGTGGCTTTTTGGGCTTGCTTCATATGGAAATTGTCCAGGAACGGCTAGAGCGAGAATACGACCTAGATTTAATCATTACCGCGCCGTCTGTGGTGTATCAAGTTACCACTAATCAAGGCGAAGTCTTTGAGATTGACAATCCCAGCAGGCTCCCTTCCCCCCAAGAACGGGAAAGCATTGCAGAACCCTATGTCCAAGTGGAGATGATTACTCCTGAAAGCTACGTCGGCACCCTGATGGAACTCTGTCAAAATCGACGTGGGGTGTTTAAGGACATGAAATATCTCACCCAAGGGCGAACGACGTTAGTCTATGAATTGCCCTTGGCAGAAGTCGTAACCGACTTTTTTGACCAGTTGAAGTCCCGTTCTCGCGGCTACGCCAGCATGGAGTACCATCTCATTGGCTACCGAGAGAACACACTCGTCAAGTTAGATGTTCTGATCAATGGTGATCCTGTTGATTCTTTGGCAATGATTGTTCACCGAGACAAAGCTTACCATGTGGGTCGCTCCTTGGTGGAAAAATTGAAAGAGCTGATTCCCCGTCACCAATTCAAAATTCCCCTACAAGCATCCATTGGCAGTCGCGTGATAGCCAGTGAACACATCCCAGCTTTACGCAAAGACGTACTCGCCAAGTGTTATGGCGGCGACATCAGCCGGAAGAAGAAACTGCTTCAGAAACAGGCGAAAGGGAAAAAGCGGATGAAATCGGTTGGCACTGTTGATGTACCACAGGAAGCGTTTATGGCCGTGTTGCGCCTCGATCCTCAATAGAAATTCCTGATTGCAGGGAGGATTAATGCTAACAAAGCAGCTACCAACTTTAGCCGGGACAGTTCGTTCTAAGGACAAGGGAGACTCATTCTTTTCTTCTTTTGTGAGTCTCCCCCTTTAGGTGGGTTGGTAGCCCCTGTAGCGAAGCTCTTGAGTTGAAGGATGAAATCTATACGCAAAAAGGCTTGGTATTTATTATCTTCATAAAGAAATTGAAGAATTATAAATGATTAAGCATTTTTCTCCCTATCTTTACAAAGAATTTAAATTTATTTTGTTCCCGATCTCAAAGATTTTGTGGCATCGTTATAGCTGATGAAGATAATTTAATTAACTTTGTCAAAAGTTAATTGAGTCTACTTAACTGGTACTACCTATGAGAATTCTGGTTACAGGCGGCGCAGGTTTTATTGGTTCTCATCTCATTGATCGATTAATGGCAGATGGGAACGAAATAATTTGTTTAGATAATTTTTATACAGGACACAAACGTAACATTTGGAAATGGCAAGACCACATTAACTTTGAACTGATCCGCCACGACATCACTGAGCCAATTCGGTTAGAAGTCGATCAAATTTACCATCTCGCTTGTCCAGCTTCACCCGTTCACTACCAATACAATCCCGTTAAGACTATCAAAACCAATGTCATGGGCACCCTGAATATGCTGGGGTTAGCCAAACGGATGAAGGCTCGATTCTTATTAGCTTCCACGTCTGAAGTTTACGGCGATCCGGAGGTGCATCCTCAGCCTGAAGAGTACAGGGGTAACGTCAATACCATTGGCATTCGTAGCTGTTATGACGAGGGAAAGCGAGTTGCGGAAACCTTAGCCTTTGATTATCATCGGCAAAATAATGTAGAAATTCGCGTCGCTCGGATTTTCAATACTTACGGACCTCGGATGCTGGAAAATGACGGCAGAGTAGTCAGCAATTTTGTCGTGCAATCTTTAAAGAATAAACCCTTGACCGTGTATGGGGATGGTTCCCAAACCCGCAGTTTCTGCTACGTCTCCGACTTAGTAGAGGGACTGATAGCACTCATGAATGGCGAGTATACTGGACCGATTAACTTAGGGAATCCTGAAGAATACACGATTTTAGAGCTGGCACAGGCAATTCAGAAAATGGTCAATCCTGATACTGAGATTATCTTTAAACCTCTACCTCAGGATGACCCGCAACGCCGTCGCCCCGACATTACAAAAGCCAAGTCTTTGCTGAATTGGCAACCTACCGTACCCTTGCAAGAGGGGTTAAAAATGACAGTAGAGGATTTTCGGAGTCGTACAGCCTCTGCTTCTGCTGAAGAATATCGTTTAGCTTCGAGTTAAAAATCTATCATCAAGTCAGGGTACCGAAAACAGGATACAGGACTTACGCACATAGGACAGCCAAGCGACTATCTATAGAGTTTAAGCCGATTGGCTGATATATCTGTTGAGTTCGAGTCTAAGCCTAAAATATTCAAGAGCTAGGTTTCCCTGACTCCAAATACTATTAGCAAGGAGCAGATACTATATGCGTGTTTGTGTGATTGGGACAGGATATGTGGGCTTAGTTACGGGTGCTTGCCTAGCCCATATCGGGCATCACGTTATTTGCGTGGACAACAACGAAGAAAAAATCAAGTTAATGAAATCTGGGCAATCGCCCATTTATGAGCCAGGTTTGTCGGAAATTATGCAGGCGGCAAGTCAGGCTGGGCATTTGGAATTTACCTCAGATTTAGCGGCGGGTGTGGCTCATGGCGAAATTTTGTTTATTGCCGTAGGTACACCCGCCTTACCGAACGGCGAAAGCGATACGCGCTACGTCGAAGCGGTTGCCCGTGGAATTGGTAACCATCTCAATGGCGGCTATAAAGTAGTTGTCAATAAGTCAACCGTACCGATTGGTTCCGGCGATTGGGTGCGGATGATTGTACTTGATGGAGTGGCTGAACGTCAGAAGACTTTAGTGGGTGCAGGTGGTGTTGGTGGAGGAGAGCCAACATCAGAGACAAGTACCCAGTTTGATGTTGTTAGCAATCCAGAGTTTTTGCGAGAAGGCTCAGCGATTTACGATACGTTTAACCCAGACCGAATTGTTCTGGGAAGCAATAGTAAAAAAGCGATCGCAATGATGCAGGAACTCTACGCACCCATCGTTGAGCGCCAAGTGGCAGAAGATAAGTCACTACCACCTGTACCCGTATTGGTGACAGACATCAGTTCTGCCGAAATGGTTAAATACGCAGCCAATGCCTTTTTAGCAACCAAAATTAGCTTTATTAACGAAGTTGCCAATATTTGTGACAAAGTCGGTGCTGATGTAACCCAAGTCGCCAAAGGTATCGGTTTAGACTCCCGGATTGGTGCCAAGTTTTTGCAAGCAGGAATTGGTTGGGGTGGTTCTTGTTTCCCTAAAGATGTCTCAGCTTTGATTCATACGGCTGACGATTATGGCTACGAAGCTCAGCTCCTCAAAGCGGCTGTTAGTGTTAATGATCGCCAGCGTGTAATTGCGATTGAAAAACTCCAGCAAGAACTCAAAATCCTCAAAGGAAAAACGATTGGACTACTCGGCTTAACCTTTAAGCCAGATACAGATGATCTGCGTGATGCTCCTGCCCTGAATTTGATCGAGCAACTGAACCGCCTAGGAGCAAAAGTTAAAGCCTACGACCCAATTATTTCCCAAACGGGTATGCGTCACGGTTTGTCGGGTGTCATTGTGGAAACCGATCCAGAGCGACTGGCTGATGGCTGCGATGTATTAGTATTAATCACCGATTGGGAGCAATTTCGCAAGCTAGATTATGTTAAAATGGCGAAGCTAATGAACAATCCTGTAATGATTGATGGTCGCAACTACCTTGAGCGGGAAATGCTAGAAAGTGCAGGCTTCCGTTATTTGGGAATTGGTCGATAAAGCTGTTTTGAACTTAAGCCTTCTACTCCAGCTAAAAGCACAAGGAAGAAGTGTTTTCAAAGCTCATTAGCAGTCTTGTAAAAATATAAGACAACGAAGAAATTAACAACACATAAACACAGATGCCATCAAAGTCATCTGTGTTTTTTTTCACAAATAGAGTTGGATTATTGCAATAATACTATTGCAATAAATCCTGTAATATGTTATTCAGAAAAGCGAGCACTAGCCAAGATTTATGAATGCTAACGCTTACTTTCCTTGCTGAGTAAGGATTGTATCCGACAGCGAAAAAAAGGGAGAAAATGGGTCGCCAAACACAAATCCCTTTGCTAAAGTTACGACAGGTAAACAGGGTACACAGAAAAATTTATCAGTCAAACGCCATGGGCAATGAACCCAATGCTCGCTAACTTTACCCGATTGAGCTTCTTGAATTCGCTGCAATGGATTCATCTACTTGGTGCTAGTTCAGCCGTCATTTTTTTGGCACTGGCAGGAAGTGGCATTCAACCCGCTCAAGCCAATTCTCCTGAACTAAAAACGACATCTATAGAGCCAGATCCGGCGCAAGAGCTAAGCGATTTAGAAAAGTTTCACGCTCAGGAGCAGGAGAGCTCTGCCGTCATTGGAGTGCAGGCTGTAGAACAACCTCCTGATGATGTCCTTCTCAAAGAATCAATCG
>JBFLZA010000265.1:0-11508 GCA_040756535.1 Cyanobacteriota bacterium | reverse complement strand
TGTGCCAGCACATTGATGCCCATATTGCAAGGGGTAATGGTGCTGTATCCATTCGCAATGCCTACAATCGGCTTGGTAAAATCTTCATCTTTGAAACCAACGGCCCTCAGCATGGCTCGGTTTGGCGATCTTTGCACACCTTGGGTAACGGCTCGGCTTCTCAAGTTGTCTGGCATAGCTGGTTCTTTCCTTAAGCTTATCTATATCGCTGTCAGCAGAATTAAGTTATATCTTGTCAGCGATCAAAATTGAGCAAGAGGAGAAACATGATATTCTTCTTAACCTCCCCGTGAGCCGCTCTACTTTCCAATTGCTGAACTGATGCTCTAGACCGAGAACATTACTCTAGCGGAAGATTATTAAAGAGTATTACACCGAGGTCAACCATTATGAATGCCGATGAACTGCTGAAGTGGTATGCGGCAGGAGAGCGGGATTTTAGAAATATTAACCTTCAGGGCGCAACTTTAACGGGTGTAGACCTGAGTCAAGCCAACCTGCGAGGGGCTAACCTTAGTGCAGCCGACTTTACAGGAAGCTGTCTAAAAAACGTTAACTTGCGGGAGGCAAATCTCAGTCAAGCCAACCTGCGAGGGACTGACTTGCAGCAGGCAAACTTGATTAGCAGCAACCTGAGTCAGGTTAATCTGTGTGAAGCTAACTTACGGGATAGTAGTCTGCGAGCAGCCAACTTGGGAGGAGCCAATCTCACGGGAGCTAACCTGAGTGAAGCCCTTCTCAATGAGGCAATTCTCCGAGAAGCTAACTTGAGTCGGGCAAAACTGATTGATGCATTCCTCAGTCGCAGCAATCTTGCCAATGCCCTTTTAGTGGGAGCTAGCTTAGAAGGGGCTTGCTTGGCTCATGCTATCTTTCTGAGAGCCAATTTAACTGGAGCAAATCTCTCTAGAGCCGTTCTCAGTGGGGCTAATTTTATGGGAGCTAATCTGACTCAGGTAGATTTGAGTCGGGTAAAAGCCAGTGGCACTAACATGACTGAGGTCATTCTCAAAGAAGCCAATTTGAGAGCTGCAAACATCAGTTGGACAACGCTACGGGGAGCTAATTTGACTAAGGCAAATTTATATCGAGCTAAACTTTGCTGGTCAAACTTAACTGGAGCGATTTTGGTTGATGCGGTTTTGCTAGATGCTAATCTCAATCAGGTTACCTTGCGTGATGCTGATTTGACAGGAGCCATCATGCCTGATGGAGGTAACTATGACTAGTGCAAGAGGGCAGAAGGCAGGAGGTAGGAGGCAGAAGGGAAGAAAGCTTGTACAGTAAGCTTTTTAACCTTTTTGAACGGGTGGGTTATTTCGCCACACTGTACTAGTTCAGCTTGTCTGGGCAATTTTTTAGTTAAGCCCCCTGAGCTGTCGCTCACAATAACAAACGAAAATTCCTAACCTTCAACCTATTTTCCCATTAGAAATAAAATAATAGGAAGTAGAGAGTTGTGATGCAAAGATTTTATTGGAAGCGGTAGCGGCTTTCTTTGCCCTGGTAAAATTTTCGTGAGGAAGCGATCGCCTTCTGGATTTTCTGCTACCTCTAAAACAGACCCAAATTCCTCGTTCCTATCCCTTAGAGTCCCAAATTTCTGCTTTTAGAGGTAAAGTCGTTCAAAAATGGCATCTTCCTAACCGTGGCTTCTTGTGCCGCTCGCTCTTTAGATTTTCCCCATTAACATCTAGATAGCCTTAATCTATGATTACCATTGCTCTTTAATATTGCCATTGCTCTTGACCTTAAACCCAAAAATAATTATTTTAAATAAAAGAGAGTTTTTGAGTTTTTAATTTTAATCTTTTCAATAAAAGTCTCGTTTGAAATTAAAATCTCTCAGAGTGATGACAGTTTTACAATGCCTTAGCCACTTAAGCGAAAAAATTGAAATCACAAGAACGAAGCGTATAAAACTAATTTAGGAGCCGAAAAAAGAACATGAATAAATCCGAGAACGTGAAAAATAAGGAACTTTCCGCGAAAATGCAACAAGTGGGAACCTCAGGCAAAAGCGATAAAAAAGCTCTCAACCTCAGACCTTTACCGAATGGGCGTCCGATCGCTGAAACTAGCAGCGAAAATACTCATGACCTGATGGGCTATCTTGATTAATCAGTTATTCGGTAGAGTATGGAAACTCGCTGAGGTGTAGGAGATGTCACAAGCAACGTTCAGCGTACCGCTTCAATTCCCTCGCCATGCGTTGATTGCCTCGATGCTCATCTACCCGAATAAACGGCAGAAGCACACGAGTTAAGACGCCAGAATAATAATTTTTGTGAAGGTATTGGGTACGACCTACGCCAATTTCTTGTAGCTCAAAAACATACTCATTGCGAAAACCAGGAATAGAGGAAACCCAACTCAGGCAGATATTCGGTTGAACGACGCTCACTAAAGGTTCAAACTCGGTTTCCTCCTCATAGGGAAGTCGTCGCAGCGATAGCAAGACTTGTTGCCCTGGCTTAAAGGGTTTGCTGGAATTGCAGTCAAATAAAAACGTGTTCCAGTACTTCCATTGGTCTTTTTGGAACAACGCTTGCCAAACCTTCTCCTTTGGCGCGTTAATCTCAATTTCAGTATAAAGACTTGCCATAAACGGGGAACGTTATCTCCTCGCTTGTGTATTTGAGTACAACTGCCAGCAGGATAGCTCCTCTAGGCTAAGGGTTAGTTTAGAGGTTAGATTTGGGAAGCATTTAACTCAATCTCAATCCTAAAATATACGACCCTCGCATCAACCAAAGAATGGCAGATCTGACACCTAACCCCAGTTTTAGTTTAACGATTCACTTAGAAGTTCCCAACCGTGCCGGGATGCTAGCTAGTGTCACGCAAGCAATAGCAGAGGTTGGCGGTAACTTGGGAGAGATTACGCTCCTAGAGCAGACTCGGAAGATTTCTACTCGCGCAATTACCATTGATGCCACCAGTACTGAACACGCCGAGCAACTTGTGCAAGCCGTGAAGGCAGTGGCGGATATCAAAATTCTCGATGTCTACGATCGCACCTTCAACCTACATCGGGGTGGGAAAATTTGCATGACAAGCAAAATCCCACTCAAAAGACAATCCGATTTAGCAATGGCTTACACCCCTGGTGTGGGTCGGATCTGCAATGCGATCGCTCAAGACCCTGAACAAGTCTACTCCCTTACGATTAAAAGCAATACAGTTGCCATCGTCACTGATGGCAGTGCCGTTTTAGGGTTGGGAAACTTGGGGCCAGAGGCAGCACTGCCGGTGATGGAAGGCAAAGCCATGCTGTTTAAAGAATTTGCTGGAATTGATGCTTTTCCCATCTGTCTAGCCACCCAAGACACCGACACCATTGTCGAAACCGTGAGAATGATCGCTCCGGTCTTCGGTGGGGTTAACTTAGAAGATATTAGCGCTCCCCGTTGCTTTGAAATTGAAGCACGGCTGCGGCAAGCCTTGGATATCCCTGTCTTTCACGATGATCAGCATGGAACGGCTATAGTCAGCCTTGCCGCCTTGTACAACGCCCTGAAGTTGGTGAAAAAATCAATGGAAGAGGTGCGGATTGTGATTAATGGGGCAGGTGCGGCTGGAATTGCGATCGCACGGTTACTGCGTAAAGCTGGTGCTAAAACCATTTTGATCTGCGACTCCAAAGGCATCCTTTCCAAAAGCCGCCCTGACTTAACTCCTGAAAAGCGAGAATTTGCTGTGGATGCGGCGGGAACCCTAGCCGGTGCTCTCTCCGGTTCCGATATCTTTCTCGGCGTCAGTGCGCCCGGTGTTCTGACACCTGATATGGTGCGATCGATGGCAAAACAGCCAATTGTGATGGCAATGGCAAACCCTATCCCCGAAATTCAGCCGGAATTAGTCGCCCATGATGTCGCCGTGATGGCAACGGGGCGCAGTGATTACCCGAATCAGATTAATAATGTTCTCGCCTTTCCCGGTATCTTTCGCGGGGCGCTAGACTGTCGGGCAGAAGCGATTACTGCCAATATGTACCTCGAAGCAGCAAGTGCGATCGCATCTCTGATTAATCCTACAGACTTGGATCGGGAACACATCATCCCTTCTGTCTTTGACGAGCGAGTGGCCCCAGCCGTTGCGGCTGCCGTACAACGGGCAGCACGGCAAGATGGCGTAGCACGGCGGTAAACGTAAACGCCCTATTTTCGTTTCCCCCCTGAGAAAGGGGGGTTATCAACCTTTCATAGAGTAGGCTATCCGTCTACTGGCTATTTGAGCGTTTTGTTATATGAGGAGGCAGTTGTTTTCGAGGATGACATATAACAGCTTGGCGATTCTCGAATATTGTTTTAATTTCGTTAATGATGATGCGAGTTAGGTCTGTATTACAGCTACTCAAGAAATCTTCGGAGGAAATATTGCCTTGAAAAAACTCCTGCGATCGCTCCCGGATTTGCCGAATACTATCAAATCCAATATATCTAGCGACAAAAGTGGTTAAAGGTGAAGTTTTCAGGTCGTAAGTAATATTTTGGCTTCGTCCTGTTTCTAAGAGTTCTAATACTTCTTTTTCAATCTCCGTCTGAGATTGATGGGGTTTGAGAATATCAGGAAAACAATCTCCAATACAACCGACCCAAACTCCAGAATCCGGTAATTCTCCCATCATCATTGATAAGGAAACATCCTCACCCAAACGCAATGAAATCGCCTCAATCACAGAAATAGTAACGAGCTTGCTCTCTAAGTAAAGTTGCCCTACAGCCAGATTCTTCCTAGCTCGCTCTACTAAACCTTGATAAATTGAGTCATTGGGTTCTCCTTGGAACTGCCTAAAAATCAGTTCTGGCTTAAGGAAATTCATAAAGCCCGACATTTTCTGTAAGGCTATTCGATAATCCCGGACGGTGTAAGAGCCGGATTTTTGGAGATTATGGTTGGTTTCTGGTAATAAATTCCAAGTGTTAGATAAAAAAACAGCAGAACTAGGATGAGCAAAACCACCAACATCCCTATTAGATACTCTTACCGCTCGCTTGACAGTCTGAATAATTTGTGCATCTGGCAGGGGAAGATTGAACTGATTACTGGTTGACGTTAAGCGCTGATATAAAAGTTCGCTAGGACTTAAACCGGATTCCGTCTTAGCTCTGAAGGGAATTGTCGCTTCGATGCAAGCGGCAATCTGAACGATTAAGCTAGGATGCAGATAGGTCTCCAGTACTTTAGCCGTAACAATTGCACTTAAGAACTCATTTTGTCCTGAAAATGGAGAAAGCACCTGACCCGGAACAAAACCAAATACAGTTGCCACCATCTCAAAGATGGCATCTCGCCCACCCACAGGTTGCTTCCGAATAAACAGCTGTCCCCTATCCTCCTCAATAAAGGGAGAAAGATAATAGGTGAGGTTGAAATTTACACTCCCATCGATTTGTACGTATACAATATCGTGAAATAAGGCGGCGATCACCTCAATACCATCGGTAGACCCACCTACTTCAAAGATATGTTCAGTGGAATGAAAATATCGCCAACGCCCAGTCATTGTTTCGACAATGAGCTTGGCGATTTTAGAAAGTTGGGTCAGAGGAACTTCAATCTCTAGCTGTTGGGTAGCCCAGATCAGCTTCTCTAGGCATTGTTGATACTTTTTTTCAAAAGTCATGAGGGCATCCTGGCCTTCAGTTGAAGTACTTAAAACTTCTTCAGAGGCGTGTAGAGCGAATTAAGTTGATGCACGGCAGGTCTTCTCATATAATAACTTGAAAGTTAGTTGATCTTATCTCGTGATTGTGATTTAGCTCACAGCCTAATCAAGGCTTTCCCCCTTCTTCAAGGAGCTAGTAAATAATTATTTGCCCACTTGACCTGTCACAGCCTTGCTTACATTGGAACGATACCTGTGCGAGATCTAGTTTTTTATCACATACAGGGACGAAAGCAATACTACTGGCTACTCTGGCACAAAGCTTGCTTCTTGTTCTACTGAATATGTCAACGACCCGCCGCTAACCGTTTAGGCGGTATAGCGGGGGCTTGAGAGAGTCCTACGTTGACCAGCTCACCTAGAAATAGGTAAACGTTATTTCGGTCATCTCACCTTGGGGTGCGTGCCAGCTCCAAGCTCTGAGGTTCAACATTAAACAGCTCTTGAAGGGACAACCAAGCAGTGTGTTGAACGTAAAAAGCCGAAATAACCGAGCGTTAGCGACGTAGGAGCGTCGGCAAACTTTACCGGAGAAATCCGAGTGTTGGCGGGAGTAATCCCAAACCCTTATGCGTACAGGTAGAACGAATGAGTCCGCAACTGCCCGGACGAAAGGTAAACGCAATATATCGAACGTCGCTAGTACATCCAAGGCGGTAAGGGTTATGCCATTTTTCAAGTTTCGTAAAAAATCTAGGCGCTGACTCCGATTAAGGAGTACCACTAAACCTAAGGCTATAGTGGCAGCTCCCTCGGAGATTTCTAGGTGGAAAGTGGCTTAGCAGCACTGTCGCCCTAATCAGCAAGTTGTCTCAACTCCGTCCTATCCTAATGAAGCTGTACTCGGCGGTGAGTCTCTACCCCCGCCTCTTCAAAATTCATTGACTCTTGGTTGAGTAGATTAGTCGGAAGGAATCCTTCTCTCTTTACCCTTAGTGGGTTTATTCTCAGCTATCGCCTGAGAGCATTTTTCTAATGTTTCTGTGAGAAGCTGGTGAAACTGATCCAATGCGTCTGACTCTCCCTTCCACCTTTCCAGCGTCCCGTTAAGCTCTAGCTTGAGATTGCATAAATCAAACTCTATTGCTGAATCTCTAACCTGTTCTATTGGTATTTCTGGTGTCTCGCTCACTGATGTTTACCCCAGCCTTTCGTTAATTTTATGAAGTTTACTGGGAAACATCATCTCCCGATTGGTTGAGTGTACTCTACCTTTTTGGGTAAGTGAATCACACAAAGCGGTGCCGAAGCCCACCTCAACTCTCGCGGGGTGGGAGGGATAGTCGTCCGTCGCTTGGTTCATAGTTCATAGTTCATAGAATCACAAGCCATGTAATCTCTCGCGTTGCCGAAGGCTAGCATAAACCGTCAACCATGTAGCTTGCTTAAAGAGTAGGGGTACGTGTTAGCTCTGGCAGCACAAAGTCCACTCCCACGGATGTGGGTTTTGTGGGATGAGCTTAATCCCTCAATCAGTCAAGGGCTTTTCTCTTGCTGCTCTTGTGCTGTTTCCCCGCATAACTCTAGCAGTGCGGCAGTTTCAGTCTGGCATCCTAGCCCTGTCCGAGTTGCGTATGGGCTTTTGTCATGCTGAGCGTAATACAGGGGAGCGTAGATGCGATCGCGAAGACTGCGCTACCGCTCCTTCTCCAACGACAGATGATGACTATCGGCAGTATAGTTTTCCCAAAATAGGTGACGAAACAGTCCGGATAGCGGCTCTTCCGGTTGTAAGTATTGTTGGTATAAGGTGTAATACGAGCTGTAATACCGCTGGGGAGTTGGGGAGTTGGGGAGCTGGGGAGTTGGAGAGCTGGGGAGCTGGGGAGTTGGGGAGTTGGGGAGTTGACGAGTTGGGGAGTTGGTGAGTTGACGAGTTGGTGAGTTGGTGAGTTGGTGAGTTGGTGAGTTGGTGAGCGGGGCGTTAGCTCTTTGCGTCCGTAGGGAGTTCTTAAGTACGAGTCTGATTTCTGAAAACAGTGTTAGGTGACAAAGTAATGTTTATTACCCTGCTAGAGCGCCGATTAACTAATAATCAAGAGCATGATTTTCCGTTGACGACGAGCGCCAGAATGACCATTTATCGTTATGGATTGGATTAATGTATCGACACTCTAGGCAAGGAAGCAAAATAGGACAATTTGATGTGATCAATTGAGCGTACTTGCTGCGTTAAGCAGTTTTATTAGAGTAAGAATTATATTGATTTTGTGCGCCGATATGCACTCGTAGGTAATGTGCCTATTCCAACTCCTCAATCTTTTATTAACAGTAGTTAGGAGCGGATAGCACAGGGCAAACAAGACGAGTTCTCCTGACTACAAATTTAAAATTATACATAATCCGTATTTAAAAAATAGGCTTGGTAGAAGCTGGTCGGCAACATTTATCTCCTAAATGATGAACTTTTAAAGTTTAGTAGCTAAGAATGGGGCTTTTCGCCTTCATTTTTATACGAGCAAGATAAAAGCATTTAAAAAAATTAGTAATTTTTGAGCGGTTTTATTTTCCTACTCAGTAAATCCCTCTAAACATAGCAGCCCCTGTAATTCCACTGAATTTAGTGGAAAGCCAAGCAGGGGTCTTTTTTCATAGTTTCTTATGTTTTTAATATAACAATCCGTCTTTACTTTTATCGAGCTACCTCCTAAGATAGACCTATTTTATTTTTTCTTTATTATCTAAATATAGAGTGGACTGAAATCTTATTAAATGCTTATAAAAACCTTAAAAACTATCTTATTGCAATTAATTAAACTAAAAATTAATACATATCGCTTTATTAGTTAAAGAGTCAATTTTCATCAATTCCCTATGGGTTATATCTCAAGCAATGCTTATAATTCTAAGCAGATAAAGGTTTCTGCTTCTCTATAAAAACTAATTTAATAGAAGTTAAAGATTAACAGAGCCTTAGAAAAGTTAACATTATTTTTTCTCTATACAAAAGCTTTCTTGAGTTTACAAAATCAACATAAAAAATAGAAAATAAACATCCAAAAAACTAATGACATCCAGGGAAGATATTTGCTAAAAAATAAATGTGACTAATCAAACGAAGGCAAAAAACAAAAGGAGAATCGGATGACATAGGCTAGTGATATTTTATGGTCAATAAAAAAATATTGGCTAATAAAGGAAGGAAACTATCTTCAGTAAATCCTAGAAATTAGGAAAGCGATCGCTTCATAAATGGCAGACCATTTCTGACCTAAATAGGTATTAGTAGATGTTGCCAAAAGTGAGAAGCACCCCTGAATCATGACGAACTGTAATCCTCATAAGGAGTAGAAGATGCCACTAGATCTCAAGCGTGACCAACTCGGACAATTTAATAGCATTGAAGCCTTTCGGGCAGTGGTTGAGGGGATGTCAGAAGCCCTGGGAGAGAAGGCAACAGGAGTCGCTCTAGTTGCCGCCGGTCGGATGCATGGCAAAAAGCTTGCCGTAGAGTTGGGTTTAAAGGGTGCATCACAGAATTTAGAAGATGCCACTCAACAGATCACCAAAGCTCTGGGTGCGGAAGGCTCTCGTCTGTGCATCATTGACAAAATTGAGATGGAAGGCGAAACGATCAAGGTTTACACCTCTGAAACCATCTGTGCGGTCGGCGGCGATGCAAACACACCGCCCCGATGCACCTTTACCTTGGGTATTGTTTGGGGAATCTTGACTGAACTGATGCAAAAGAAAATCAAGGGCAGCCATACCGAATCAGTACTGCACGGTGGCGCTTACGACGTGTTTGAGTTCGTTCCTATCTAATCGCAGGCGCACCTAGATAGAGCATTACCTTGTCATGAGTGAGCAGCAGGCAATCTCTTCGCCTCACATTGTTCACCTTAAAACCCACTTGGAAGGGTTGCTGCATCTAGGAATCATCGGCTATCTCTTTGGGTGAGAAACCCTCTCCTGAATTAGCCGCTATCTCAGCAACGTCCTTTCCCAACCTAGCCATTCACCAATGCCATTATTTGATACTTAAGGAGGAATACTTCAATGGCAATCAATACCCAAAAACTTGGGATGCTCGTACAAAAATTTGTCGCCACCACTTCTGAGGTTCAGGGTGCGGCAATCGTCACCCCCGACGGTTTACCCCTCGCTTCTAGCTTACCGGGGAGCATGGATGAAGAACGAGTTTCCGCCATGTCTGCTGCCATGCTCTCCTTGGGTGAGCGGATTGGTAAAGAACTCTTAGGTGGTACAAGCGATCGCATCTATGTTGAGGGCGACGAAGGTTTTACAATTTTGACCAGTTGTGGTGACGAGGCAGTGTTTCTTGTTCTAGCGAGCAAGGAAGCCAAGCAGGGTATTTTGATGTTAGAAATTAAACGCACCCTTACTGACATCAAACCAGCTTTGATGTAGTTAGCATCTTTTGATTGTCTGCCTAATTGGTGAAGTAGTTTTTCAGATCACTGCTCCTTTCTTAGCAGTGGCTGTAAACCGAGTATCAGAAATGTCTAGGAGTCCAGGTATTCCCACTCCAATAAAAGATGATAAGTGGCTCAGTCTTTAAATTGTATGATTGCTCTAAGCCAGCATTAATTTCAGCTTCTAGAGTATGCAATTTTAAAAGCCAGAAAATCCTGTAGGATATGTTGGTACTTTGTGCATCACTAAGTAGGTAAACATCAATAAACGTAACACCCCCTGTAGTCCCCCGAACTTCGGCGGACACCCAAGCAGGGGGTATTGCTGTGTTAGGTCAATCTATTTTGAATGCAAGGATTTTAGATTGTCCCCACGACTGTTAGCGCCAGCGGGCGCTCCAAAGGAGCGACAGGTCAGGGGTTTAAAGTACTGTTTGTCTACTTACAAGCTAAAAAATACTATTTATTAATATTGATTTTATTTATTATTAACTATAATTCTTTTAAAAATAATCAATTTTTAACATCATAAGCAATAACTTATTTATTCAAAAAATCAAAATAGACTTCATTAAAAATACATCTAATTAAGTAGAGGAATTTGTAAAAAAGCAACCAATACGGATATTTAATTGCTATAACTAAAGGGCGACCAACTAAAGTTGCAATTAACACCTCAAAAAGAGGGCTATGGCCTGAAATAAAAAATAGCGATAACCAACCCAAAAAGTAAGTTGGTTTAAACAATGAAGATAATATCTTCAGAAACTCCCAAAAATTAGGGATAAACAATCGCTGATAACAGGCTGTTTATTTTTATGCCCTATGGATATTAGTAAATGCCTTCCAAAGTGAGAGTCACCCCTGAATCGTGACGGACTCTAACTCTAAACAAGGATTGAATATGATAGAACTCAAGCGTGACCAACTCGGGCAATTTAATAGCATTGAAGCCTTTCGGGCACTGGTTGAGGGGATGTCAGACGCTTTAGGAGAGAAGGCAACAGGAGTGGCGCTGATTGCAGCTGGCCGGATGCATGGCAAAAAGCTTGCCGTAGACTTGGGTTTGAAGGGCGCAAGCCAAAATTTAGAAGTTGCTACTCAACAGATCACCAAAGCTCTGGGTGCGGAAGGCTCTCGTCTGTGCATCATTGACAAAATTGAGATGGACGGTGAGACAATCAAAGTTTACACCTCTGAAACAATCTGCGCTGTCGGTGGCGATGCAAACACACCGCCCCGATGCACCTTTACCTTGGGTATTGTTTGGGGAATCTTGACTGAACTGATGCAGAAGAAAATCAAGGGCACCCATACCGAATCACTTCTTCACAGCGGCGCTTACGACGTGTTTGAGTTCGTTCCTATCTAATCGCAGGTTCACCTGGATAGAGTATTACCTTGCCATGAGTGAGCAGCAGGCAATCTCTTCGCCTCTCATTGTTCACCTTTAAACCCACT
>JBFLZA010000264.1:0-11510 GCA_040756535.1 Cyanobacteriota bacterium | reverse complement strand
ATTTCCGGCATCGCCCTGTCCACTAGATAACGCTGTTAGGGTAGACCCTTCTATCAAGGAAAGTACTCCTGTTTGGAGCGTAACATTGCCCCCTTGTCCAACAGCATCGGCGTTAACTGCAGTGGAAATTGAGCTATTGGAAAGGGAAATCGAGTCAGCTTCCTTTACAGAGATATTACCCGCATCTCCCTGTCCGGAGGTACTGGCTCTGAGTTCGGCCTTATTAGTTAAAGAAAGCGATCGCGTTTGAATATCAATATTACCCAGTGTTTCCGCCGTACCTCTAGGCACAACGGCACCAGCATTAACCGCTGTGGAAATGGTCGAACCATTAGCCAGAGCAACCGAGTCAGCGTCTTGGACTAAAATGCTCCCTGCTCTACCGTTGCCAGAGGTAGCTGCTGACACGGAAGCCCTATCATCCAGGGAAAGTGACTCAGTTTGGAGAGTAACATTGCCTCCTTGGCCAACTGCATCAGCATTGACAGCCGTGGAAATCGAGCTATTGAACAGGGAAATTAAGTCAGCTTGCCGAACAGAGATATTACCTGCATCTCCTTGTCCGGAAGTACTAGCACTCAACTGTGAATCATTGGTTAAAGAAAGCGATCGCGTTTGAATATCAATATTACCCAGTCTTTCTGTCGTGTCTTCAGGTACAACAGCACCAGCATTAACCGCTGTGGAAATGCTCGAACTATTAGCCAGAGCAACCGAATCAGCTTCTTGCACCAAAATACTCCCTGCCCTACCGTTGCCAGAGGTAGCTGCCGATATGGAAGCACTATCATCCAAGGACAGTGACTCAGTTTGCAGCGTAACATTGCCCCCTTGTCCAACTGCTCCAGCATTAACTGCCGTGGAAATCGAGCTATTGGATAAAGAAATTAAGTTAGCTTCTCTTACAGCAATATTCCCTGCATCTCCTTGTCCGGAGGTATTGGCACTGAGTTGAGCATTATTGGTTAAAAATAGCGATTGCGCCGTGATGCTGAGATCGCCTCCCTTGCCAATTGCTCCCGATTCCACCGTACTGAACGCAGCACTGCGATCAAAAGACACCAAATCACGAGCAACGATCCTCACATAGCCAGCATTTCCCTCTCCCAGAGTACTAGCAAGCAGTTGAGCACCATCGGTAACGACAAGCGACCCTGCCTCAATGTCAATGCCACCACCATTGCCCTGTGCGCCGGCTTCAACTGAGCTGAATACACCACTGGGAAATTCATCGCTATCCACCCCGTCAAAGGAGACTGTCTCGCGAGCTGTAATTTTCACAATTCCCGCATCTCCCTGTGCAAAAGTCTCAGCATTCAGTTGAGCACCATTAAGCACTGAGAGGGAACCCGTAGTGATATTGATGCTGCCTCCATCACCCTCGCCAAACGTCTGAACAGTCAACTGAGCACCATTGCTAGCAGAGAGGGAATCTGTAGTGATATTGATGTTGCCTCCATCACCCTCGCTAAACGTCTGAACAGTCAACCGACCACCATTGCTAACCGAGAGGGAATCCGTAGTAAGGTTAATGCTGCCCCCATTGCCCTGTCCGCGAGTCCTGGCAGCCAACTGAGCACCATTAGTAACCGAGAGAGAACCTGTAGTAATGTTGATACTACCAGCATTACCTCCTGCGCCAGCGAGGACTTGGCTGAATGCAGCACTGGAGAACCCATCGCTATCTCTGCCATCAAACAAGACAGAATTACCTGCTTGAATAGTTATACTCCCTGCAGTTCCCTGTCCACGAGTGCTGGCTTGCAGTTGAGCACCATCCGTTACGGAAACGGTTTCGCGGACATTGATATTAATGTTTCCAGCATCTGCTGCTCCAAAGGTTCTGGCTACTATCCCCGTTTCACCTGTTAAAGAAAGCGACCTTGCCGTAACATTAATGTCACCTCCGGTTTGACCTGCAGCATTGGTAAAGCTGTTACTGGCAATGCGACTGTCAGTAGCTGCGATCGCTCCATCACTTTTCAGCGTAATTGTCCCTCCCAACAAGCCTTGTGTATCGATGGAAGAACCGGGATTAAGGGTAATGTCACCCTTAGCGAGGAACGTGACATCACCACCCGTTGCCAAATCAAAGGGAAATGCCTCAATCCTGCCATTGAGTGTAATTCCACCACGAGAGTCGAGAGTAACAGCACCTCCTCCAAAATCATCTCTGGTATCAATAGAGCCAACCCGAATTCCACCGACTAAGGCTAGATTGGGCTGGTATTGATTGGTTAAAAAGACTCTGCCGCCATCTGCTTCAAAACCGTCAAAAACAAGAATATTGCCGATAGTGATATCAGCACTTGTTGCAGTCGCGGCAAAAATATTGGGAGGTACAGTAACACCGATGCCAATATTTCCCGGTAGTCCTCCTAACCGTGACCAATCAATTCCCGCTCGAATATCTAAGGTAGGTTCAGCGCTGCCATTGATGGGTAGAGTTGTACCATCGGATAACGTAACATTTTCGACAATTGAGGAAGCGGAAGCATCTGAGCGTGTAATCCTGACGGTACCGAAAATTTCCACCTTCCCTCCTGCGAAAAGATGCAGGGAAGCTCCGGTATAATTCCCGAACCGAATATCGCCATTAGCCCGAATAATTGGGTCATTGGGACTGTAGAGATTCCCCACATTTCCATCGAGTTGTTCAATCTCAAAGTTGCCTCCTGTTGAGTAATGGGCGTCACCTTCCACAGGGTTTGTTGAGCGCAACACCATATCCCCATTTGAGAAGAAACCACTGGCAGAATGATTCAAGGCAAAGATATCCAATCTGCGATCGCCCTGAACCAGCAATTTACCTCCTGCGGAAGCGATGAACGGAGTCGTGGCACTGTCTCGTACCTGTACTGTATCTTGCGCTCTTAGCCTCAAGTCTCCGCCAGCCTGCAACTGACCCTCTAAATTGAGATTTCCCGCTGATAGGGTTAGATTTTGCCCCACTACTAAATTTCCAGTATTGGTAATGGTTGTCTGAGGCTGATTCGCTCCATACTGTAACCCTGGAGTCAGATTAATACTGAGTAGAGGAGGGGCTTCTGGGCTGGTGGCACTGAAGGTAAAATTATTTTCAAATACTAGAGAGTTCGCCGTACTGGCTACAAACGAACCTGCAATATCTAAACGGGCATTGGGGCCAAACACGATGCCATTGGGGTTAATCAGAAACAGGTTAGCATTGCCTAATACTCCTAACGTCCCCAGAATATTAGAAACGTTATTTCCCGTTACCCGACTCAGGATATTCTCAATTCCGGAAGGATTGGCAAAGTAAACTTGCTGTCCATCTGTGATGTTGAATTGTGAGAAACTGTGAAATAAGTTCGCTCCTCGCACTGCGCCACCATCAATCCGGTCAGCAGTTCGACCCCCAACATTAATACTAGGAGTAACGATAGAATTTTCTGCGCCTAAAGTACTATCGGGTACAATTTGGGCTAGAGCGGACTTTTCTGAGAAGGCGATAGCGAAGCATCCCGTTAGGGTTATCGCAAAAGAAAGCTCTGTTAATGCTCCTGCGATCGCTAAACATCGGGCTAACCTTAAACACCTGTGCCAAACTTTTTGACTGTGAAGCATTTCAGGTTTTTAACCTTGAATTAATATTGTGCATTCAATTGGCAGATGTATTCTTCCCTGTTGCCCATTTCCACTCTGCCAGTTAGAGCTGGTTTATCAAGAGTATTAAGAGTGAAATGTCTTACTCTAGTGTCAATCGCACCTAGCCCCGCCTGAAAAAGAGGGGAACTCATATTCGATCTGTTGCAAATACTTGGGAAAACGGTATAACAGTTGTTGAGTCAATGCTCGTCGATTGATAGCATAAACGGAGACTAACGCAGAGGCAACTTAAGATTTGTAAAGCCCCTCAACAGGCTACTTGCTGTTGAGAGGATTAGCGCTTAGTCAAGCAACAACTCGTGTTTAATTACTTACTTAAACATAAGTGAAGGCAGAACTGGACAAATTCAAATTGGATACGTCTTGGACGACAGCAATTAGATCATAAGAGCCGTTGTTGTTGTAGAAGAGGGCGGTATCGGCTGTATCGGTACCCAAGTCGTAGCTTCCACTAGTTAAGGTGTAGTCACTGGCACTACCATGTAACTGGATTGTGTCACCCTCAGCTAAGTTAAAGTCCAAGATGCTAGCTCTATCGCTCCAGTTAGAACCGAGATAGAAGGCAGTGGATAAGTCTCCAAGTACAAAGGTGTCTGCCCCCGCACCACCTGTTAGTCCATCCATTTCACCAACACCACCACCATAGCCGTTGAGGATATCATTGCCAGCACCTCCATTGAGGGTATCATTGCCAGCACCTCCACGCAGCACATCGTCATATTGTGTGCCTGTAATATTGAATTGCTCAATATTGCTGTAACTGAGTAGAGTAGTACCAAAGAAGCGGCTGAAGACGGCATTCGTTCCGTTGTATCCTACATCGACACCACCCCCAAGGTTTAACTGGCTGTAGTCTGCCACGAGAGTGTCGTTGCCAGCGCCGCCATCGACACTACCATTGATATCAATTAGGGTATCATTGCCATCACCACCATTGAGGGTATCATTGCCAACACCTCCATTGAGGGTATCATTGCCAGCACCTCCACGCAGCACATCGGCATTTTGGGTGCCTGTAATATTGAATTGCTCAATATTGCTGTAACTGAGTAGAGTAGTACCAGTGAGGCGGCTGAAGACGGCATTCGCTCCGTTGTATCCTACATCGACACCAAAACCCCCAAGGTTGAACTGGCTGTAGTCTGCCACGAGAGTGTCGCTACCAGCACCGCCATCGACAGTACCATTGGTATCAATTAGGGTATCATTGCCAGCACCACCCCTGAGACTATCGTTGCCATCAGCGCCAATCAGGGTATCGTTGCCATCACCACCAACCAGGGTATCATTCCCCACTCCACCATCTAGGGAATCATTCCTCTCTCCGCCTACGACAGTGTCATCACCACCTTCCGCATAAATGGTATCCCAGTACCCCCACTCACCTCTCTCAGAGGGGATGAAATCATTGGAATTTGTGCCGTACCAAGTTGCCATTTTCGTTTTCCTTTCATTCACTTGTTCACTGACTTACACGGTGGGGTTTTGCGGTTTATGCACGGCTTGGGGAAAAATAGGACAAGAAAAAGTTTTGGAGGGACACACAGATAGCTGTATGCCCCTCCCTATAGGTGATGCAACCAAGTTGTAAAGTTGTATTAATCAGCTTGCATTTTCCTCGTCTTGCTATTGAGCTGATTTGGTGTTGGTCTTATCCATTGTGCTTTGCTCAGCAGTACAGCATGGGACAATCGGGTCTGAAGCGGAATTTCCCAAGTTAACCTGCTGTAGTAGATTTGCCCAAGCAGCAGCGATGCCTTCGGCGGAACGCGAAGGAGCGACCATCGCAGAATCTTTCGGCTTACTCCCACTAAGTTGTTCGCCTAAAGTGGTTAAAGCGTCATGCCAGATACCCTTATTGGCATAAAGGGCAGCGCGTTCCAACGGCGTTTTAGCCGCTTTGAGCTGACTGTCCAGCGCTGAATCTAAGGCAACTCGTTGAACTGAACCTTTCACGGAAACCGTCGCAGAGGAGCTTTCTGGGTCGCAATAAATTGAAAACGTCCAGTTATAGCGTTTGCCAACTTCTAAGGGAGCTGCCGTAGATGGTACAGAGAACTTGACAATACCCGCAGGCGTTTCTGGCACGGTCAACTTCTGCCTATAAACATAATTATCTGCTGTATCCTGTAGGACAAACTCGACAGGAACTTTAGCGGTGAGCCGTTCCGGAACGTCAAACCAAAATGTGGGATGCTCGGAAACCGTCAACCCCCAAACAAAGTCCTTGGTGGTTCCCTTAGTAACAGGCACTAGCGCTGTAAGCGATTGATAATTTTTGCACGGCCCCCGACTTGACCCTCCACGCGATCGCCCACCGGGGGCACCTTGGTCTGGAGGAGGTGGTGCATTATAGATTAACGGTACGCCATTGAGTGTATTGGTATTGACTTCAGGAGGCTGGGACTCTCCCCGTTGGGAATAACTGGTCAAGAATGTCAGCGCGATCGCACAGGCAAGTGTCATTCGGTCGAGCCGTAACTTCATCTTAGGCATCGGTAATACCATTTCACTAACTACTTCCTACACATCACAGAGCTGTAATTCTTGAATCTACAAGCAATATTTATATGTAAAGTTACAGTGAACTGGTATCTGAAATGGAACTATGAAAACCAAATATTAATTGTCAAAAAACATCGCAATGGAAGAAAAAATATCTAGCGATCTGAGGAGATTTGTCCCAATGCGATGCTCCCATATCGGGCTTTGGAGGTAGTGTAGGCAACCGCGCCACCCGTCGCGACTAAAGCCAACATGGATGGCACGATAGGTACCCAACCCCCTTGAGTGAAAAAAACGAAGCAGAACCCCGATAATGTTCCCAAAGCAACACTTCCCGCCAAACCCAAATGAGTGGGTCGATTAAACCAAAGCACGAGAATGCCACCTGCACAAGACCAGCCCCAAATCCACAAAACCTCACCCCACCCAGGCCATACCCATAATAAGGGTCGCTGGTCTAGAACGGCACTGAGAATTTGACTCACCATCTGTGCTTGAATAAATACACCTGGGATTTTTTCTGAAGGGCCGGTGCCATAGGGAGTAGACCAGAAATCGCTGCTACTAGGTGCTGTAACACCAATGAGAATCACCCGGTCTTTTATGGCATTTGGGTTGATGCGATCGCTCAGCACTTGAGTCAACGTCACCTGTGGGGCAATCTTGTTGAGGGAGCGATTAGCACGGTAATTGAGCAACACTTGATTCCCCCCCGCATCTAGATGTTGATAACCACCCATCCCCTTTTTCAATCGCCTAAATACTGTGCGATCGAGCTTTAAGTTCCCTTCAGGTGTAAATTCTGGTGAAATTCCCCGTGCTGCCAGGTAACGAAATGCCAACTGGACGCTAAATGCGTAGTTCGCCCGACAAGGGGAAGCTGGGTCTGGAGTCATAAACAAAAGTTGGCGGCGGAGTACACCGTCACTATCTTCGACAAAATCACTAAAACCCAATCTGGATTCTGCAATTTCCGGCGGTGGCGAAACACCAGCAGGGTCGTTTTCCGGGTCTCGGCTTTTGCATACCGCAATCAGAAGTGAAGCAGAGTGTCGCAGACGAGTTGCCAAATCTGGATAATTAGAGCTAACGGGAAAATCCCGGTAGATATCTAAACCGATCGCTCGCGGTTGATATTGCTCCAATTTTTGTAGGAGTTGAAGGAGTGCCTTATCCGACAGCGACCCACGCCGCTCCTCTTGTCCTTGGGCTTGAATATCGGCTTCACTGACTGTAACCACCAAAATACGGGGGTCGGGGTCTTCTTCAGGTCGGAGGTGGAGGAAGCGATCAAATGCCCATAGCTCCAAGGGCTGCCACATCCCCAGCGATCGCACTCCCACTACTAAACTAGTGATGACTATACTAGTTAGAATCAAACTCCGCAGTTGACGCCAGTTCGGTTTGAAGAAGGGATGCCGAATCTTTGAAGGAATGCTTTGTAGCTGTGGCACCAAGCTTTGTTCTTCAACTTGGCTTTGCAAAGGTACGCCTTGGACTAGATTATTTTCCGTATCGCTAACGCCAACACTTGCTGCTTCACCACACCAGTCTTGCCAAGTTGGAGGTACTTCAGCAGGATTGGTGCAAATTACTGGCAACCAAGTGGCGCAGGGAAACTGCTGCTCCAAAGCTTGTAATTTTTCCCGTGCCTCCCGTACCGAAGTATAAAGAGACTGTCCCCCGGAAAAGGCGGTGAGAAAATGCTTCAAAAATTCTTGAGCTACCAAGTCTGGCACAGATTCTCGCATGACAATGACTTGGGGAATATGTAAATCCGCTAAATCCCAAGCCAATCCCAAGCCATCGCAGGAGTTAAAAATGGCCAGCTTTAAGCCGTGCGCGATCGCTTTTTTTAAGCCATACTTCAACTGCTCTATCGTAAGGGTATCCGTTGAATTTAATTGAATTTGACCTTTGTGTTCGCTACTACTGTGTCCGGCAAAGAAAAGAATGTCCCAACCCGGTTCCCAGAGTTGTAAATTTAACTCCTGCGGCGTGGGTTCAACTAAAAGTTTCAGTTCAGCATTAGGTAATTGTTCGAGCAACCACTGGTCTTTATCCAGATCGATGCCTTGTCGATTGCCCAAAATGGCTAAGATTTTGACTTGACCTCTGGAGGGGTTAGAAGACGCTTTGATTGAGCGTGTAAACTCTGGCGGAGAAAGGGCAATTTCAGCGTTGGGATAATCTTCTAGAAAATGCCAAAGACACCAGGGAAACCGCAACAGTTTCTTATCTTCCGCAGTAATAATCAAACGAATTTCATCGGTTGGGATTAATCGCGTTCGTAGCTGTCGGTCGATATTGCGAAATTGCTCGGTGTTAAGCCAAGTGTTGATGTGAGTTTGTAATTCGTGACAGAGGTCGTTGAACTCGTCTTTAGAAACGTTCGTCACGTCATCTTCATCAACTTCAATTTGAAAATTAATGTCACGGTAACGACGCCAACCTAAGTTTTGGTAAAGGACTTTGTACAGACGTTGCCAGCGTTGGTAAAGGTCGTCTAATTCGGGTGCAGCCGGTAAACTTCCCATGAATTGCATGGGAACTGGGCTATGAGATTCCCATAGCTGTGCCATGACTGTGCCAAAACCCTGCTGCCAGTCACCTTTTCCCAAATTCAAGACAACTAACTGACTCACGAACTCACGAGTGCTTTCCCGCCAGGGTTCAGCTTACAAACTCTTCTGTCATGCTAACGTCATCAAGCGCGACTTGAACCGCAAATGGCATTCCTGGTGGGCATTTAAAGCGTTTTAGTTGAATGTGGTTATCGCGATCGCGTGCCTCAACAACCTGAACGGTTTCTCCTGTTGGCGAGAGCAGCGCTAGTCTGATATTAGCTGGTAGATGAGCGTTAGAATCCGTAGGGCGTAGCTGTATGCGAATTCCCACTCTGCCATCGGATTCGGCTTCGAGTATCAACAGCAGGACCAAAGTTGGACTCGGTACTTGGGTTTCCAAGTTAATTAACTTTGCTCGCCTGACAACGGTTTCACTTTGTTCAGAAGCACGTCTGAGGCTGAGAGCAAAATCTGGCTGTGAGGGAAATAGGGCTTCGAGCGACTGCCAGGTATCCTCAAAGATATTCTGGAACCATTGGCTCAAGTTCACCCTGACTTGATTTGATGCACTCTCTACCGATTGCCCTCGTCGTTGTTGGTACAGGCGTTGTCGCCAATCCTCGCGTTCGAGTAAGGCACCCCAAAGTTCAAATGGCAATTCTAGACGAGGATTGAGAATTGCTGGATTCGCCAAACGTTGTAGCAAGTTTTCTGCTTGAGTATCTGGTATAGCAGGTAAGGGTGCGATCGCAGCTTGGGTGGGTTCATCGGGATAAAGTTGACGTACCACCCAAAGAACACTCACATCTTCGATCATCTCAGTGGCATCCAGCCAGTAAGTGCGATCGCTTGGGTCGTAACTGCCGCAAGTCTTCAGTTGCTCGTGGGTAGTATAGCCCCAAATGCGTATCCCCTCACCTTCCGGATCGACTTGCACTGCCAGGTAGTAATCGCCGGCCCAACCCGGAATATCAACCCATTCCTGGGGTACACCAAATTCTCTCATCTCCAGCGTCTTGTCCGGAATCAAAACAAAGCGCTTTGTATCCACTGTTATCGCTGTTCCGTTCACCACCTCCCAAAAACTGGGAAGTGCGCTGTCCTCAGTCCAGACGGTTGCCTCCGGTTCGTACTCTTCCTGAAGCCAAGGAAGAAAGGTACTCAGGCACATCTGATTCAGGTAAGCATTCCAGCGACCCTGAGGGGTTACAAACGACTGGCTTTGCTGCCAAGACTGTTCTTGAACGTCTGGCGAGACATCTAACCCTAATTGGGTTGGGGGAACACAAGAAAATCTCATTGAGACGCCTCCTCTGAGGAGTGATGGTTTAGATTGCTGTAATAATCCTGCAACCACTCCTCTAAAACTGTACTGATATGTTTAACCACGTTGGATGTGGTGGAAATATGCAGCGTTTCTTTACTCCACCGAGTTAGCGCCAGCAGCAATAATTCTCTTGCCTTAGTCAGTCTGCGGGACACCGTATACTGCTTCATCTCTAGCTGCTGCGCGATTTGTTGTTGAGTCAGTCCTTGGCGATAGTAGAGTTGCATCAGCGTCTTGGCTTCGGCATCAAGCTGTTTTAGGGCTGATGTTAAAACGGCGTTGAGCTGAGTTTGTTGGGTTTGTCGAGTCTCGGTTTCTTCCTGAGCGATCGCATCTGCCAGTAAAGATTCGCTAACCGTGTCTGGCAAATCATCCAGCAACTCACCGACTTCCTGCCCTGGCTTGGGGGCATTGAGAGAGGTAACCTTAGGATACAGATGGGAACGTGCCTGATTGGCACAATAGAGCAGCCATTTTTCTAAGGTTTCAGGACTGCATTCTTCTCCAGGTGGGTTGAGTTGGGTTTGACGTTGAATGTTGTAGAGGTTAGCAATTGCTTCCCAAGTTGCTCGGTTGGGTCGTTGTATTTTGCGAATTCCACCTGAGTTGCTTAAAACGTAACCCGCTTCAAAACAAGTCCAGGCTAACAGGTACTGGGCAATAATTGGGTCGGTTAGTCCAGCACTTTTTAAAGATTCCTGTAGCCGCTTACGACTTAATTTGAGCAGCAATCCCCATTCATTGCAAAGGTCGATTTGTTGTTGTTGGCGTAGGGCATCTCGGATGATATTGCCAAACGCCACACGGCTATAGGTTTTCAGCGTTGCACTCTGGTCGGGGTCGCAGGATTTCAGGATTCTGGGAACTTGTGCGATCGCTAACTGAAAATAGTCCGACACTTTGCAGGGTGGATTGGCAGAACGGGGAATTATCTGTTGTACACTCCAGTAACAGGTTTCTTGCAAGTAAGCTGATAAATGGGCCTCAACCAAGCTCGTGGGTTGAGTTGTCCATCGCTTGTGCCAGTAAAGTGCCCAAAACTTTTCTGAAGCTTGCGCGTCTGGCAGCTGCCTGAGACAATTCTGTATACTACGGCGCAGCTTGGGGTCTATGACCCAACCCTTAAAGCAATCTGCCTCAAATTGCAAGAATGTCGAAAAAAGGTCAGTAATGTTTTGGCGAGGACGCATGATTGACACTCCCACGGCTTAAAGCGCGTGGGATTCTAACTTCATCGTCAGAACGTGCTCTACCAGGCTTGCACCAAGTAGCGTAGGGGTTCCAACTCCGTTAGCGTTACTTCCCGGATGCCCTCCGGTAGATTTTGCCTTGAGCAAAATATTGATGGCGGCGTTCTCATCCCTGTGAAGCTTGCAGCCACAAGCACAAATATGAGTCCTCGTACTGAGAGCCTTTTTGACGACTCGTTTGCACTGGCTGCACTCCTGAGAGGTGTAATGAGGTGAGACGGCAATAGCTAT
>JBFLZA010000263.1:0-11512 GCA_040756535.1 Cyanobacteriota bacterium | reverse complement strand
GAATATGAAAAGACATTGAAGTCCAATGTAGACTTCAAAGCTGTATAAGCTAGCTTGAGTTCCTAGTAGATTCAGCTAAAAACCTACTGTATAGCTGCTCAAACACGACAAAAGTAACTTGTGTTATTTAATTGATTGTAAGAGTGGCAATTGACACTCCTCCGCTTAAAAGACGGAGGATTCTAATGGTTGCCTAAGCGGGGGATGAATCCACCCGCTTAGGCGCTTCATTAGTTAAGGGAATGTCATGTACCCCACCCTCTGTATCGACCGTAGCCATTACAGCTACGGCTTCCTGAAGATGCACAGGGCATGAAAAACCAAGCCATTGACCAATATTTTGAGAGGCATTCCAATCAGCATTGCAACGATATCCATCAAACCCCCTAAACCAGTCACCATTACGCTTACCAATCACTCCGTTGCGATGATCAGACTTACTGGTGTAAGGGGCCGGAACTGATTCCACAGGTACACCGAATTTAACGGCTTTGTACCGAGTAAATAGTTCGAGCTGATAAAATGCCCAACTATCACGATTACTGGCGGCAGACGCTCGAAGACTCGCTACCGCTTCGCTATCAGATTTAGTCTTTTTGCGCTGCTTCATGCTTTGACGGCAGCCTGTTAAATCTTCAAACCTCAATCCCATTCCAAAATGTGAGGCAAAAGCCACTAGTTCTTTTGAAATAACGTGATTGATATGGGTCATGATTCGTCTTTCACGTTGCTCGACGCGCTTCACTTCTTTAAGTTGTTTGGCTTTCTGTAATGATTTCCGAGTGCGTTGGAACTGTCGTCTCAATGCTTTTACTCGTCCACCTTTCCAGAATTTACCGAAGCTCTTAGGAAGCGCAGCAACAGCAATATTGTTTTGTCCCCTGTCAACTCCTATCCAGCCTATAACATTCTTGGCATCCGGAACTTCCCTAGACACACAGATGAGTGCATACCAAATGCCCTTTTTGGACTCACAAAGTTTGAGCGAACCCAGTTTAGCTTCGCTCGTAATTATTTTGTCCAAAACATCCTTATGCGAGGCTGAATGAACTTGAAGAGGAATCCTGCCCTTTCTTCCTCTATAGAGGCTGAAAGACAAGGTGTACAAATCTCCCGACTTTACCACCCCATAGCCTTGGTTGTTTACTTCAAGCCACATTGTCTTAAAGTGTTTCACCTTGGTATTGGCATTACAGTTGCGGATTGTTTGGTTAATCCACATTGAGCCAATCTCTATGTGTTTAAAATCGGCACTTGTTAGCTTTTTCTGTTCTTTCTTATCAAGTCTCATCAAGCTGTTTGCTGTGTCTGTGTTAATCGCTGTTAGGCGCTTAAACTCTACGGCTTTCGCTTGATTGAGTCGATAAAAAGGTAGTTTTAAAGTTAACGTTAGATTTGCCATGCTCTCTATTATAAATTATCCTACAAGATTGTGCAGGATACGAAAGGATAAATCCTTTCCGTCGCTTTCATCAACCGACTGAAGTGCGGTGGCTCTCAGCTCCCTGATGTTTTGGTAGAACAGGGCTATTTTTTCTATCCAAATAGCCGCTTTTTTGGGGGCGGGGTTAGGGATAAATTAGGTTATTACACCAGTAAGTCTAATTCAAACCCGCCCTAACTCCAGCTTATTCAGCGATTGCCTACGGCACCAGCAAAGCTGATCGCATTTGAACTGAAGTTGTATGATTAGCGCTAATTAAAGGCGGGACTAATCGCATCTTCATCAATACCGAATACGCGGGTCAATCAAAGCATTGATAATATCGATCGCAATACTCGCAATCACAACAATCGCCCCAAAAAACACTAGAATTCCCTGTACCGTCGGGTAATCCCGTGCCGAAATCGCATCATACAGCCTGTTGCCTAACCCAGGCCACGAGAAGGTTACCTCCGTCAATACCGCCCCACCCAGCAAAGAAGCAAGCAGCAATCCCAAAACTGTAATCACCGGAATCATCGCATTCTTCAACGCATGGGCAAAGACAATTCGCCGTTCTGGAATTCCCCTTGCTCTTGCCGCTTCCACATAATCTGCCTTCAGGGTTTGCTTCAGGTTCACCCGCACAATCCGCTCAAAAATTCCACTCAATAGAACTCCTAAGGTAATGCTAGGCAGAATCAGATAGTACAGGGCAATGAAAAACTGACCCAAGTTTCCACTCAAGAGACTATCAATGGTGTAAAGACCGGTGAAACCTGCGGGTGCTGGTGAAGTAATGGGGAAACGTGTACCTATGGGAAACCAGCCTAGTTGAACAGCAAAAATTAATTGCAACACCATCCCTACCCAAAATATAGGCAGGGAGTAGGTGATGATACCAAACAAGCGTCCCCCAGCATCAAAAACAGTGCCACTGCGCGATGCCGAGAGGACACCGACGCCAACACCAACCAGGAAAGCCACCGTCAACCCGCACACCGCCAATTCCGCCGTTGCCGGGAAATGTTGCTGAATAATCTCCCAAACATTTTGACCCTGACTGGTGATGGAGGTGCCCAAATCCAAATGCAGTAAGTTTCCCAGATAGCGGATGTACTGCAACCACAACGGGTCTGATAAGCCCAATCGCTCACGGTATTCTTCCTTGACACTCTCTGGAGCACGAGCACCGAGAACAGCATCTACTGGATCTCCTGGCGTTGCTCTCAGCAGGAGGAATACCAGTGTGACAATTGTCCACAGCATCAAGGGAGCTAGCAGTAGACGCGTCAGGACGTAATATTGTAGGGCTTTGGCACGAGACATGGCGCTTCGCTGAAAGGGTTGTTGAATTATGAATTATGAATGTTGAATTATGAACCGTGTAAAATTCACGGATGAGAAGGAGATTGTAACTCCCACTAACCTCAATGTCACCCAACTCGGGACTTGCCCAACTTGGCAGAGGGACTATAGCCCAGTTTGGGATTGAGACTTTTTCATAATTCATAATTCACAATTCATAATTTTGTTGACTAAGCTCCTTTCGCAATCTCCCACAATGGAAGCTGCTGAATGGGGTCTAGCTTAACTTGCTCAAGCCCTTTCTTAGCAAAGGCATATTCTTTGGGTTGCCAGATGGGGATTACGGGCACATCCTTTGCGAGGAGGTCTTGAATTTCAGCAAAAATCTGCTTGCGTTTTTGGGGGTCTTGTTCAGTGCGCTCTTGCTCGATGAGCTGGTTCATGCGATCGCTATAGTAGAACGAACCCTGACTCTGGCTCGCTCCCTCTTGACAACCCGCCGCTTCTGACCCTTTAGTACAGCTAACCAAGGGCTGAATAAAGTTGTCCGCATCAGAAAAATCAGGATACCAATCCACTAAAGCACTCTGATAAATTCCTTTACCGATGTTGCCAAACAGAGCCGGTGAGTCCACAGGTTGGGGTTGAATTTGGAGTATTCCCTCCAGTTTCTGCGCCGCATATTCTCTTAAGGTACTAGCAACCTGTTGCCGAGTCGCTGAACCGGTGGGATACCAAATTTCTAACTTTAATGGGTTGGTTGCGCTAAATCCGGCTTTAGTCAGTAGTTCTTTGGCCTTAGCAATGTTGCCGTCTCCGTAAGCGGTTTCAAAGACGGGTTTGGAGGCATCAAAGCTTGTAGGAATCAGGGTATAAGCTGGCTCGGACTGTTTTCTCAAGACGCGCTCATTGATTAGCTTCCGGTCAATCAAAGATGCGATCGCTTGTCTGACCTCTAGCTGATCCAACGGTTTCTGCTTCGTATTGAGCACCATGTAGCTTATTACATTACTAGGTGCTTCAATCACCTGCCAACCGCCAGACTTCTCTGCATTTTTCAGACTGACAATCTGATCGGGATCGAAGGTTTGATAAGCGATATCGACAGCACCAGTACGGAAAGAATTATATAAATTAGCAGAACTGGTGAGGATTTGATAATCAAGTCCCTTATTAGGCGGTTTTTCTCCCCAATACTGGTCAAATACATCCAACCGAATGGAGTTAGCATTAAACTCCGTCAGCTTATAGGGGCCCGTCCCTACAAACTTCGTCGGCTGAAATTTGCCCGTGCCAATCTCATACGCTTTGGGAGAGACAGCACACATCCCGGAGAAGGCTAACAGTGAGGGAAATGGGGCAAAGGGTCGTTTAAGTTTAATGATGAGTTCACTCTTTCCAGACGCCTCTACTGAATCCACAATATCTGCCAACAGCGACGACGGTTTTCCCCCATTTTCCTTAAACCGCTTTAGGGAAAAGACCATAGCCTCAGCGTCAAAGGGCGTTCCATCATGAAAGACAACGCCCTCACGCACTGGGATTTTGTACGTTAAACCATCCTTACTGACCTCGGGCAGTTTTGTAGCCAGTTGGGGTTCGAGTTCGTCTGTTCCCAGCTTGTAAGTATAAAGGCGATCGCCCAAGCTGTAGAGGACGTTACTCACTGCCAACTCGTAAGCATCTGCTGGGTCAAGTGTCCTTGGTTTTAAGGTTGTCCCCACAATCAAGCGACCGCTATCACTAGCACTCGTACTGGGTGCAGCAGCTTGTTCTGTTCCTGGGCGACCCCCACAACTAATCGTGAGGACACAGCAACAGAGGAATAACGCCAAGTATTTTCCAATTGACCACCAGCGTTTGCGAGATGGGCGATACCAGTTGAGAACGTGCATTGCAAATCCTTGAGATTGGCGATGTGAGCAAGTAATTTTATCTAAGCTTCTACAGTAAAGCTGAAAGCCAATCCTGACCACTGGTAGCAATTTGCTAAATTTCGTAATAAAGAGGAAATGCCTTCGCATCTCTAGGTTTGACGTAAACTTGCTGCTGCGGTTCTAGCTTTAACTGATCGAAGCGATCGCGCGTCAGATTGGCGATAATCACCTGACCATCAGCTAGCGTTAATTCTGCCTGAATTTCCCATCCCAGATGAATCAAGCGCGATACTCTAGCCGGTGCAGTAGCCCCATTGGGTTTGGTTTCTACAACCACATCGTGAGGGCGCAAGAAAATTTCTGGATTGGCAGAATCGAAGCCACCGTACTGGAAAATCTGAGCGCTGCTGGGCAATACATTCACTGGGCCAATGAAACTCATTACAAACGGTGTAGCCGGGTGGTCGTAAACTTGTGCTGGCGTTCCCACCTGTTCCACTTTTCCTTTGTTCATGACCACGATTTCATCGGAAACTTCCATCGCTTCTTCTTGGTCGTGGGTCACGAAAACGGTGGTAACATGAACTTCATCATGGAGGCGTCGCAACCAAGCGCGTAAGTCTTTCCGCACTTTCGCATCCAAGGCTCCAAACGGTTCATCCAGGAGCAAAACTTGGGGTTGAACAGCTAAAGCTCTTGCCAAAGCGACTCGTTGCCGCTGACCGCCAGATAACTGAGAAGGATAGCGATTACCCAAACCCCCCAACTGCACTAACTCCAGCAGTTCTTCCACCCGTGGCTTGATTTTTCCCTTGGGAACTTTGCGAATCTCCAAGCCAAAGGCGATATTCTCGCGCACCGTCATGTGTTTGAACAGGGCGTAGTGCTGAAAAACAAACCCAATATTGCGCTCTTGAACCTTAGTATAGGTGGCATCTTTTCCAGTGAGCCAGATTTTGCCTGTGTCTGGTGTTTCCAAACCAGCAATCAGCCGCAGTAGTGTGGATTTTCCTGAGCCAGATGGGCCGAGTAAAGCCACTAGAGAGCCACTCTTGATTTCTAGACTGACTTGGTCAACAGCCTTAAAACTACCAAAATGTTTTGATACGTTCTCAACAATAATACCCACGGCAGTGAAACCCCTTATGAAGCGATCGGCTTGTTCTGTGTTGGTCGGCGTAACGAGATCAGTGAGCGAATTACAGTAGCAGTTAATCCCCGGTTTATTGATGTACTTACTGTAGTTTTATATCATAGGATAGTTGCTTCGTGTTTATTTTTTCTGTAAAGGAAGCTCAGTCAAGCCCTTTGGGCAGGGGAAAGGGGAAAGGGAAAGCGTCTTCGACGCAGGGGAAAGGGGAAAGGAGTCGCTTCGCGACCGGGTAAAGGGAAAAGGGTAAAGGACAAATCAATCGAACATACCCTTATTTGTTCCTCCTTCGCCCTTCCCCTGGAGAAACGCAGTTTCGTTGGTCAACACCGTTCGGGCCTGTTAACTAACCGCAACTACCGACATCGCATCCTCCACAGTCGCCTAAGCCACAATCGAGTCCAGAACAATCCAACCCCTGAAAATCCAACCCCTGAAAATCCAATCCAGAGACGCAATCTGCACAATCAACCGTACAATCTGCACAATCTGCTACCTCCCCAAGAGGGCAGTTGCTGTAATCTGTACAATCGGAAGAAGTGTTTCTTTTGGGTTTCTTGCGTCTATTCTCTAGATCTCGATTGAGATTGTTTCCAGTGTTGGAGTGATGGCAATGCCTGATTCTAAGAATGTCATTCGCTTCCCGACAAGCCCGAAAACGTTGTCGAGAAGCTTTCACTGCTGCAATTAACCCATCTTGAGCAATTAGGCGCTTGATGTATTGAGAGCAGGATTCACCTCCATGCAGCAGGCGGTACGCACAAAAAAAGCCTTTGCGGGGAGAAAGGTGCTTCTGATAGCCACCGATCAAGGTTATAGCGATTTGCCGGGTTGCAGAAGCCGCAGGATGAGTGTGCATTAAGCTTTGAGGGGTTGAGTCAAACTAACGGTGCTGACCTTAGATACAACATCCTGAACCCAGATTTAGAAAGAAGAGGGAGTAGGCTCCCCGGACTCATCAAAAATTAACTTTTGTTAAGCAAAGTTGTTAAGCTGTATTTCAAGTTGAGCGAATATCTCAGGCTGTTGGTCAGAGGAGCAAGAACTCCGTGATACCATGCAGTCCGTAGCTTTAACTAAAAGATTGGGAGAAAACATGCCAGCACTCAGAGTTGCTGTTGTTGGGTCAGGGCCAGCAGGCTCTTCTGCCGCTGAGACTTTAGCAAAAGCTGGAATCGAAACCTATTTGTTCGAGCGCAAGCTCGATAATGCTAAACCCTGTGGTGGCGCGATTCCTCTGTGTATGGTAAGTGAGTTTGACCTACCACCAGAAATTATTGACCGACGGGTGAGAAAGATGAAGATGATCTCACCGTCTAATGTCGAAGTTGATATCAACATAGAAAAAGAACACGAATATATTGGTATGTGCCGCCGCGAGGTGCTTGATGGCTTCCTACGCGATCGCGCCGCCAAGTTAGGTGCAAAACTGATTAACGGCACCGTTCACAAACTCGATATTCCGACCAATAATACAGACCCCTATACCATCCACTACGCCGACCATTCAGATGGAAATCTGGAAGGAACAGCCAAAACACTGAAGGTTGATGTCGTTATTGGGGCAGATGGCGCTAACTCCCGCATCGCTAAGGCAATTGATGCTGGGGATTATAATTATGCGATCGCATTCCAAGAGCGCATCCGTCTGCCAGAAGACAAAATGGCTTACTACGAAGACCTAGCAGAAATGTATGTTGGGAACGACGTTTCCACCGACTTCTACGCTTGGGTCTTCCCCAAATACGACCATGTCGCCGTTGGCACCGGCACGATGAAGGTCAACAAAGCCGACATCAAAAAACTGCAAGCAGGTATCCGTGCTCGTGCTGCAAAGCGCTTGGCAGGGGGAGAAATCATCAAAGTCGAAGCTCACCCCATACCCGAGCATCCTAGACCGCGCCGTGTTGTTGGTCGGGTTGCCTTAGTGGGAGATGCGGCAGGTACAGTAACCAAATCCTCTGGTGAAGGCATTTACTTTGCCGCAAAATCCGCTCGGATGTGTGCAGAAACAATTGTCGAAACCACCAACGGCGGTACTCGCATCCCTACCGAAGACGACCTCAAGCTTTACCTGAAGCGTTGGGATAAGAAGTACGGCATAACCTACAAAGTTCTAGATATCCTGCAAAGAGTCTTCTATCGTTCTGATGCTACCCGTGAAGCCTTTGTGGAGATGTGCGCTGACAAGGATGTCCAAAAACTGACCTTTGACAGCTATCTCTACAAAACTGTTGTACCAGCAAATCCTCTGGTGCAGATGAAGATTACTGCCAAGACCATTGGTAGTCTACTTCGAGGCAATGCTTTAGCTCCATAAAAACGATCAGCAATCATCCTGATTATTTTTCAGGGGTGAGGCATTCTTACAAAAACAGAAAATTTCATTATCCATGTTTAGTAAAAATGCTTCACCTCTGTATTAGAAAATTTTGTCTCAAAGAATTTTTGAAAAAACTTTAGCCAAAACAGCAATTAACAACAAAGAGTAGAGTTGAGCTTTACCTACAAAAGCTAAAACATTGCTGGTAATAAAATTTTCTCTTAGTAAATTAAAAAATTTGATTTTCCGGATGCTCGTTCAGATCCAATCCCCTGGACGAAAGGGAAAATTACTGCTGCTTTCAGACAAAATAAGATGTGAAACTCCTTGTTGAACCAACTCTTCTATTTCAAGCTTTTCAAGAGTTGAACAATATAAAGATTCAGTGGGATAAATTGATATTACTTTGTTAGGATTGATTGCTGCATAGCGATTAGGCAGTCTGCTCAAGACATAGTCTAGTAACTTTTGACGTAATTCAGGATTACTAAGAATTTCCTGATAAGCATCATCAGGATAAATAGTTCCTAAAAAATTCTCAAGTTCTCCATTAACTTTTAACGATGTCAAATTGACGATTAGCGTAGTCATTTCGTTCTCCTAGGCAAGGTTTTCTGCTGTTGTTACTCAAACCGAATGTTGCCTTGACAGTACTTTTATCCTGGCGGATGAGATGGGGCAAAAGAGGTTATATTGCCCAAATAAGAAGTATTGTTTCACTAATAATCAGATCAACTTAAACCGATGGTTTAAAGAGGGCTAATCATAACCCGTGGAAAAGAGTTCAAAAATTTGTCTTCTAGTTCATCCTCAACCTGTATTAGTTTCCCTGCTTCACACGCCTTAATCCGGAGAGTAACCTCTTTTTCTCCCTTTGTTTCTAAATCCAATCGGTAATTCGCTCCCTTCAATTTGGGCTTCCTTAGCACTGGCAAACGATCCAAAATAGTCAGGAAATGGAGGCACCCCTTTAACAAGTTCTACCCACCAACCCAACTCCACTGTGTCTTCTTGGGTAACGCTTTCCCAAGACATAGGCAGTCTCTGTGATTGTTTAAAAAAGATTTACAGATTGTGATAGCTAGAGAAATGAGCAGCCTGCTCAAGCAGCTAAGTAGAGTAGCCCTTCACCTGTAAAATAGCGATCGCACCAAATGCACCCTTCTATACCAGCGATCGCTCACCCTTGATCGGTTGTTACGTCACCTCGAATTCTGTGGTGAGAATTTTGCTTATGAGTTTACACCCTATAAGTAAAAAAAATGAGTAAGAAATCGGGAAAAAATCGAGAACAGAGTAAAATTTCTCACGCTTGATAGCGTTGACAGCAGCCTTGCAAAATTTAAAAACAACTGAATACGCTCAGATTACCCCTGGGTAATGCCGAGCGCTTCTGAAGGGGAAGACAATCCTCCCTTGACTTTTGTCAACTAGTGGCTGAGTCTGCCTCTGCCACTGACTGTTCAGGTAGGGCGGGTAGCTCTAAGCAATAACCTGCTCCATACACTGTTTTAATATATCGAGGATGGCGTGGGTCAGGTTCTAGTTTTGTTCTCAGATGGCGGATATGTACTCGTATGGTTTCGATGTCATCATCTGGATCGTAGCCCCAGACTTCCTTGAGGATGTCACTGGGAGAAACGGTTTGACCATGTCGCTGGAGTAAGCAGTGCAAGAGTTCAAACTCCAGATGTGTCAGTTTAACCGTCTGATCGAACCAAATCGCTTCAAACCTTTCGGGTACAAGGGTTAAAGGTCCGTAGTTAAGGATTTCGGTAATCTTTCCACCCGGAGGAATGGAGCCTGAGCGCCGCAGCAAGGCTCGCACCCGTGCCAGCATTTCTTCGAGTTCAAAGGGTTTAGTTAGGTAATCGTCGGCACCGGCATTAAAGCCATCTACCTTATCTTGAGTTTGACCAAGGGCGGTCAGCATCAATACCGGGATATCGGCAGTGCGCTCATCTCGACGCAGTCTTTGGCAAACAGTGAAACCATCAACTTTGGGAAGCATCAAGTCGAGCATAATCAGATCTGGCTGTATTTGTAGAGCCAGGGCCTGACCTTTGATGCCGTCGGAGGCTTGGTTAACTTCGTAACCAGCCATCTCCAGATTAATGCAGACCAATTCAGAAATTGCAGGGTCGTCGTCGATGACGAGTATCCGGGGCATCACTAAGGAGTTGTAATGAAGTGTATCTGTTACAGTTCGATAAGAACTGTTATGGGAAATGAAAATTCCCTACTGATTATATGCGTAGATTCTAAATTATTTTTGAAAAAGATGGGGTAAAGGCTGACGCTCTTGCGATATTCATTAACATTTTTGGCGATTTGGGGCTTTTATCGGTTGTTGTATGAGGTTCACTGCGATAAAAGTCGCAGAACACACAGAACTCCCCTCATTTATGTAAAGATTTACAAAGAATCGCTCGTTATTGTGCAGCAGGCGTTAGTCAGGCAAGGGTGGCTCACCCTTGATGGCGGTTGACTTCGATACGGTCGATAAACTGCAAGTGATTATGCCCAGCGCTTTCCCTGTTAGGCGATCGCATTTTTTTGTCCTCTTGCCATCTACCCCGAAATATGCATAGTTCTCCTTACACTCCGCCCTGGTGGCTCAAGAACGGGTTATCAATGACTCTCTACACGGCATTGAGGGCAGGACAGAATTGGGAAAAGACCATCTGTGAACCAGAGCCAATTTACCAAGAGCAAATTTTTAGCGGTGCCTCTGGAGTACCGATTTTTGGACGGGTTGCCATTCCCGATAACCCCCGAAGCACAATTATTGGCACCTACGGAATTACAGGTGATCTGGATAACCAATGGTTTTTGAAACTGCTGGGGCGCAAGGCATTTGCTCAAGGTTATGCAGTGGTTCTCTTCGACTGGCGAGCTCATGGCAAAACCGCTGAGTTATCGCCGGCTTTAACTTCTGATGGCTTGTATGAGGGAGAAGATTTTGTCCGCATTGCCGCTCAAGCTAAGGCAATGGGTTGTCCAGCACCCTTTTGGTTTACCGGGTTCTCTTTGGGGGGACAACTGGCGCTATGGGCAGTTAAAGCCGCACAGACAATCGAAATTTGGGGGCAAGACCTAGGGCTGCTACAGTCAGAAATTGGTGGAGGAGCGGTGATTTGCCCTAGTTTGGATTCCAACCGCTCCCTTACCTACCTGGTCAAGCATCCCTTGGGGAAGCATTTAGAAAAAGCGATCGCTAAGACCTTGAAACAACTGGCTTGGCAACTGCATCAAGCTCACCCTGAGGCAATAGACCCAGCAGCCATTGAGCGAGCCAACAGTATTTGGGGCTTTGACCATGAACTGGTGATTTCGCGATTAGGCTTTTCATCGGTCGAAGAGTATTACGACGCTAGTAGTGCTCTTCACCTGTTACCTCAACTCAAAAAACCGACTCTAATCCTTTACGC
>JBFLZA010000262.1:0-11515 GCA_040756535.1 Cyanobacteriota bacterium | reverse complement strand
TCTATAGATTCATCTATCCGCTTTTTGCAGCTATAGCGGAGGAAAATCATAGCCAATTTTATGGCACATTTGCTGCAAATCCTATTATTTAGTTTAGCTAAAGCTAACTCAATTATCGCTCTTGAAACAACAGCTAATTGAGCGAGTTCATATCTTTTTAATTCAACACTTATCAAGGGTTATTCCTTAGAACAATATGCATCTTTAACGGAAGCAGTATTGGTCTTACTTAAGTGTATGAATTATTGAGGAAGATGTGAATTAATCTCTCTGGTTGGCAGAGATTCGCTGTTGATTGTTTTGTTTAATGTTGATGTTTTTTTAAGGAGGAACACAAGATGCCACCACCAACTTTAATTCCAAGGGAGGAAAATCGGATGACACCACCAAGGGTGCAAAAGAAGTCGCTTATGCAATGGCTCAAGCAACTCGAATTGCCACGAATCCAAATAGAGCAACTGTTACTGGGTGGTGCGGTGATAGCCGCTATTGGCTTAGCCGTTACTCAGTCTGAGTTTGCACCGCCTAAGCAGGGAATCGATCCCAATCAGTTTTGCCAGGAGTTCGTGCAGCCACAAGCCACAGTCACTCGTGAACAGTTAGCGAAACTCCTAACCATTCCAGAGCGGGATAAGCGAGCCAAAGTGCAGGCGCTCGTAAAGCAGCCTTATTGTAAGATGCCGAATTTGAACATCCGAGCTGGAGCCACGACAGAACGCGATGTCTATCCCTTGGCTTCTGATCCGCAAACGTGGCTAGTCGTTGCTTATGAAGGAGACAGCTATGTGGGATATGGATTTAAACGTGATTAAAACTGCACTTTCTCTATTGGTAACAATGTTTGCGATCGCAGGCTGTACCCCGCAACCCGTCGTAGAACAACCACTAGATGTGCAGCTCTACCAAGCTTGGGAGTTGCAACCGGGAGATGTTGTCGCAAGTTTTCCAGTATCGGGAGGACTCGGTGATATCTCAATCGCATTACAGGGAAATAAAATTTATGCTCCCTATGATGGCCGGTTGCAACCCAACAAACCAGGCTGTGTGGTGTTTTCCAGCCCTGACGTACCCAATTATTTGTTACGTCTTTGTGGAGTGAAAAACCCGCAGTTTGGACAACGGCGAACAGGAGAAGCGATCGGCACAGCCGATACGTTGCAGTTCGCCATCCTCAACAAGCGCCCTGATGGGCTGTGGGCCTTGGTTGAGCCTTCAAAACGAATTTTGGAGCAAATGTTACAGCCCCGTTAAACTGCCACTGTTCGGTCGATAACAGTGGCGGTGTGAGAATCTCGGTGAATGCGATACCGCTTGATTGTGGTTATCAAACACATCGAGGTAATCCAGGAAAAGGTAAAAGCAAACTGCACTTTTTCTTCTATTTTTTCACAGCTTTTTCCTTTTCATTTTTGGTAATAAGTAATTCAAAATTACCTATTACCTATTACCCAATTCATCGGTAAAACAGCCATGAAACACTATCTCAAAATTGCAATTAACTTTGTCGCCAGCTTGTTTGTTATGGTATCAGGAACCATGCAGGCAGCTCAAGCGGATGAGGTGTGGCTGGATTTCTCGGTTCCGGAGGCTGATATTGTACTCGCTTCTGCTGCTGTAAAAAGCGCTCCTGAAGCAGTACCAAAAGCCTTCAATTCTCAGCCTTCAAATGTAAGCGCTGAATCGTTGGCAGTTGGTGGGACAATGCAATCTACCCCACCGCAGAAAATAGTACCTAACACGCTAGAAGTAATAAATCCTTCAGTGAACGTTAGGGAAAACGCCACCCAATCCATTGCACTGGATTTTGGCGTAACGAACACAACTTATACACCTGTACCTGTTGTGCCTCAAGTCTCTGCTCCAACGATACCAAACAACCCTGAACTGAAACCACCACCTCTAAAAACTGAAGCACCACCATCACCGAAACCTTCACTCAAACCGCCAGGCGTTTCAATGATTAAAACCCCAGCCTCAAAATTACCAAGCGGTAAAACTACCAGCCAGAGAGTGACAGCATTGAGGCGGGCAATTATTGGCCAAGAAAGCGCAGGTAAGTTCTGGTTAGTCAATCCAGACTCAGGAGCTTTGGGATATGGCCAGTTGTTACGAGTAAACGTTGCACCTTGGACAAAGGCAGCGTTAGGACGAGCGCTGACACCTGAAGAATTTTTGGCTAATCCTAAGCTGCAAATTAAAACCATTGACCACAAGCTCAATGAGTATCTTAAGCGCCAATTAGTCTATACAGGTGGCAAAAATGAAGAAATAGCGATTAGGCGTGTTGCTTCAACTTGGTACAGCGGTAATCCAAATCTTTGGAATAATACCCGTCCTCAGTACAGTAATGGACGGCGCTATCCTAGCATTGCCAGTTACACACGCTCTGTTTGGAAGCGTTATCTGAGGGAAATTGGTTGATTCATACCTCTGGAATTCTTAAACGATTCCAGGGGTATTTTATTTGAGGCTCTTGAAGAATGAGAATTGCTAGAAGGCGATCGCTCCTCTATTCCTTGATGTCTTTCACATCTTTGATGTTACTGAAAAAAAGTGAGATCGCTTCTTCCCCAGGTTGATGAGTTGAGGCTGCGTTACGCGATCGCACACAACACCGAACTCAATCAGGGGGACTTATTGTCATGACTCACAGTGCGCCCAGACCTATCGTTGACAAACCAGATTGATTAACAGAACATGGAATAAGCATATAATTTCATGCTGGCTAATGCTGTCAGCCAAACATTCCATGATCGATCTGAGAGATATTTACTCCCTTACTGACTTTCAGCGCAACGCCAAACAGTACATTCAGCGCACGAAGGAAACTCATAAACCTATTGTCCTGACAGTGAACGGCAAAGCTGAGGTGGTGGTTCAAGAGGCTGAAGCATATCAACAACTGCTAGAGCGTCTGGAGTATGCAGAGTCAGTTGCAGCTATCCGCAAGGGAATAGAAGAATTTGAAAGCGGACAGGGAAAACCAGCAAGAGAATCCTTAGAGGAGTTACGAGCCAAACATGGCATTTCGCGTTGAAATTTCTCCCTCTGCCTTGGCTGATATAGAAGAGGCTTTTCTTTGGATTCAACAGAAATCACCGTCAACTGGTCAATTTTAACATGGCTTAATTTGTATTTTTATTTAAAAAAATTACCCATATTCTGCCTTAGGGAGATACTTCAATGAGCTTGGAAGAGGTTGAAAATCTTTTAAGAGCAAGTAGATGGAAAGATGCTGATATAAAAACTGCAAATTGTCTTCTTAGATACACGCAAAGGAGACAAGGAAATTGGATAAGAGTAGAGGACATCGACCGTATTCCTTGTGAATGTTTATACAATCTCGATCAACTTTGGTTAAGCTATAGCGAGGGAAAATTTGGGTTTAGTGTTCAAGAGTCTATTTATCAAAATATTGAAAAGGACATAGTAGTTGGCTTAAGAGAAGATCTTCAGCGCTTTGTCTCTAAATTTATGGATGGTAATAGTGGTAAGCCTAGTGATAAGCGTATTTTCTGTATCTTTGAAAATCTTAATCAAACTCTGGGATGGAATAAAGACTTTAGTCAATTAGACAGAGATATTCTTTCAATTACTCCTACAGGTTACTTTCCTTATAGTATCTGGTGTTATCTAGACAACCAAAAAGTTAATATTTCTATGGGCGATTTAGTAAAGATGTGGGGAGTTAGGGGAATTCCTGGTAGTATGCCCCGATATCTCTACGTTCTATATTCACGCTTATTTACTCGTATTAAAATTTGTTCTAATTCTGTAGAAGAATTATCAGTTCACAATATGGACTATGTAAAAGAATTATCCGATTTGCCTGTATATGAACCAACTGTATTTTTTAATATTGAGTATAGAGAAAATTTGATTTATATCTCTAGCACAAAAACTAACACATCATTTTTTGTTAATAATGATGAAGGTCTATGGCAAGTTCTTAGCTCTCGGATTCAGCAAGGCAAAATTGAGCTAACCAAATCAGAATTTACTAGGCTGTATCACCAACGGGTCAAGGACTTAAAGACTTAAGGTGAAGAGTAGAGTTCAAGTTTAGCTTCCTAATCGTACCTTAAATCGCTGATAGGGTACGATGCCCATTTTCGAGATAGTTCTGGAAATCTTCACCGAGTTCGCGAATATCTGGAGCGTCATGCTGCAATGCTCTTATGGTGAGTTTGGATCTACCCAAATTATCTTTCAAGAAAATTACGCCAAAGTTCGCTTTCTTTCTCTGGCTGTTGCTTCTGAAACATTATTGATGCAACGACTACAGGCGAGCACTCTTAGCTCAAATGGATATTTCAACTTTCACGCCAGGTAAAAATAATTTGCTCGTCAGCTTGCCTAAACTCAATATTAAACTTATCAAATACGATTTCTCGCCCTAGAAGCAATTGCTCTCCGCCGGTATTGCTTTGTAACCATGCCACAGGAGCAATAAAACTGTATTCATCAATTGTCATTTCAACATTGCGTAAAACATACTCAACCCTTCCGCCTATAGTCTCCGCTAATAAAGTTGATTCCGCATCAGCTAAGGCATATCCTAAATCTTGTCCAAGCTTTAACGAAATTAAACTCAGTTCAGCACCAGAGTCTACTAACATTGCTGCTGAAATTTCTAAATCTCTATGCTTCAGTTTCACATGATAATTTGGCTGCCAATCATGGCGAGTAACTGTACCAAAGCGAATTGGTAAGATTTGAATAGAAGCAGTACGTCGTGGAACTAAGTAAATTGCAAAAGGCTCTCCTGAAGCCTCAGCTAAGTCCAAAACTTCACGCAAATTTTCACTATGAGCAATTAATCGATTAGCATTGTAAGCAACATATTGATTTCGATATAAGTCTAACAACATCCGGCGGTTGCGGTTCAGCCACTTCAGCATCTCACGGCTTTCATTTTGAGAGAGTGTTGTATTCATATAGTCAAGAATTACGTAAATCAAACTGTTTTATGCTAAAAATCTTAGATTAATCCTACTATCGTAGTACTAAAAAACCGGGTTTGTGGTCGCAGAATGGAGTGTTATCCATTCGGACTGGTTATCAGAACAATGAAATAAGCAATTCATGAGGTAAGAGCGCTTCCTCACTCAAGTGGCGATCGCTCCCGTGCGGTTCATAAAATAAAAGGGTGATCGCGGGTTAAATCGCTGATAAAGTGCGGTACCCATTTTCGAGATAGTTCTGGAAATCTTCACCGACTTCACGAATATCTGGATCGTCCTGCTGCAATGCTCTTATAGCGAGTCTTTGAGTTAGTTCCCGGTCAATGTCAATATATAACTCTAGCAATCGCCTGTATTCCTCGTCTGTACCATCTTGTAGCAACGGTTCAGCGCTCTTTTCGATATTTGCCAAAAGCCAAGTTTTAGGGAGTGAAAGAATTACTTTCCTGCACAGTTCAATATCTGAGTGGGACACACTAGCTAAATCAACTAAATCATCAAATAAACTCTGACATTCTTCTAGGTTTAGATACTCTATTAGTCGCAGTGCTGTGCCTCTCTCAGTTGGATTATGTAAGGCTTTCTTAATCAGTCCTACCCTACCAGTACAATTTTTGAGAAAGTCTTGGCGAGCTTGAATGTAAGCAATTTCTCTGTCAAAAACTTTATGCCAAAGTTCGGTATCGTTTTCTGTAGGTTGCTCTTGAAACATAGTTTTTAATTTTCCTCCCTATCTTAATTCCTTCTTACCAGCATAAACCCATCCACTGTTGAGAAACTTTTCCTCAAATTCTGTGAAGGGCATTTCTCGACTTGGATAGATAGTGTGATGGGTTGGTGAGTGAGTACCGCCAACATCTCTACCATCTGCGATCGCATCAAGACCTTCTGGTAATTCTGTATCCTGATTAAGCCTATGGTAGTGTCCTGTGAGTGGTGCGTATTGAATATCGCCGAAGGTTGATGCTCCTGTTGGTGGCATTGTCGGTTTTACACAACCATTTTCAACGGCAATATCTTTATTTTGACGTGGCGAACGGGGGCGTTGCCTGTTGCCAAATGCGTAGAGTGTTATAGGTAGGGTGACTCGCTAGACTACGTTAGCAGCTTCTGTAGGTTCTTGGGGTTTGCTATCTGCCCCATCATTAATCACTAGTTTTACCAACTCAATAATGGTCAACGTTTCACTTTAGGACAGTAAGGTGTTCTTAGGCAAGAGTGACTCTAGAACGTCGGTTCAGTAATCTTTCATTAGAGGTAGGGGCGAAGCATTTGGGCGACAATCTATCGCTTAAACTCTAATTTTCCTGTCCAAATGCTTCGCCCTTCCGGGGAAAAAACTCTAGAAAATTTAGTCCCTACAGCCACAGCAAAAAAAGAGCGATCGCGCATCTGATCGCTCCTATATATTGCCTAATGAGAAGAGACTCTTTTCTTACTCCCCTATGAGGAGAGGGGTAGGAGGAGAGGTTAAATCTTCGCTTCTTCCTTCACCAACTTATCCCAACCTAATTCCTTAAGGTTGTTATTCCGACGCAGGGGACGAGTTGCCAACTCCAGAATGTCGCGAGCGTTGGTAAAGCCGTGAATTTGAGCAAAGGTGAATTCAACCGACCACTTGGTATTGATACCCCGTGCTTCTAAGGGATTAGCATGAGCCATACCCGTAATCACCAAATCAGGCTTCAACGCTTTGATACGCTCAATCTGGTTGTAGTTGTCTGGTTTCTCGACAATCTTCGGTGTCGGGACACCCATTTCATGGCAAGTCTTCTCTAGCAATGCTAGTTCAGCCGCTTGATAGCGCTTATCCATGTAGGGAATGCCAATTTCCGGACAAGTCATGCCGCAACGAATCAAGAAACGAGCTAGAGAGATTTCCAGCAGGTTGTCACCCATGAAGAAGACGGACTTGCCGCGAATCAGCTTGATGTAATCTTCCAAGCTTTCCCAAATTTGCGCTTCCCGTTCTTCCAATCCCTTCGGTTCAATTCCAAACACCGAGCAAATTTTTTCAATCCAAGCACGGGTGCCATCGGGGCCAATTGGGAAGGGTGCACCAATCAGTTTGCACTTGCGGCGACGCATTAAGGTGGTGGCAGTGCGCGAAAGGAAGGGATTGACACCAGAGACATAATACCCTTCTTCAATCACCGGCAGCTCAGTATAACGCTTGGAGGGCATCCATCCAGAAACTTTAATTCCCTGCTTCTTCAGTTCCAGGGTTAGGTTAGTCACAACGGGGTCAGGCAGAGAGCCAAACAACACCAACGGAGGATGATCGACATATTCTGACTGTTCAGCAACAACGTCTTCTTTCTTGCGTCCGAAATTGAGGAGTTTAGAAATGGCATTCCGTTCTTCTTTCTCGGCTTCTACCTTCGGTGCTTCTGTGGGACATTTGTGCACCATTGACGCTAGAACAGTATCTTCCCCTTGGGTGAAGGCGTAGTCTAAACCGTTGGCACGAGCAGTAACAATGGGAATCCCAATTTCCGACTCTAGTTTGGGTGCCAATCCTTCCAAATCCATCTTGATGATTTCAGTGGTGCAGGTGCCAATCCAGACAATTACACTGGGGTTGCGATCGCGTTTTATCTGCAAGCACAACCGCTTCAGTTCTTCGTAATCATTGAGCTGTGCCGAAATATCCCCCTCTTCCAACTCCGCCATCGCATAGCGCGGTTCTGCGAAAATCATTACCCCCATTGCATTCTGGAGGAAATAACCGCAAGTCTTGGTGCCAATGACCAAAAAGAAGCTATCTTCAATTTTCTGATAAAGCCACGCCACACAGCTAATCGGGCAAAATGTGTGATAATTGCCAGTTTCGCATTCAAAATTTAAAGGTTCGGGTGTTGCAAGGGTCATTTAAAAAGTATCCTCTCAAACTGAAATTAGTCAGAATCTGGCAGTAAATGAACAATCTCTGCTTCTTGGGTTTGGGCGCTTTGTTCCGCACGCTTAACTAGTTCCTTTTCTGGGTCAAAATTTAACCCCAAGACATCAACCAGTTTCTCTGCATCAGAATTGAGCTGGCAAAAAGGAACCATCAAGTTTCCTAACTTTGGCTCTAGGGCGTTTACTACCCCCAATATGAAATAAGAGGAAGGGCGTTTACCCCCATCAGGAGTGTTTGCTGCCGCCACCTTCATTTGCAGAATAATCCAGGAGCGATTGGCTTGGAAGTAGTCCAACCACTTTTGCTGCAAGGCAGCCGTGAATTTTTCAAAGAAGCCCATTATCTCAATCATTCTTCTTTAGTCGCAAAGGAGGCTATAGAACGTAGCCATCCTTTGCCAGCTACTGTTTAAACCATCATCAGATCTAGTTTTTCTTCCTCATTAGTTGCCTGTGGCTGCGGCGGATTGAGGTAGAAGTCAGACAGCAAGGAGAACAATTCGCGATCGGGTGCATCATTCGGTACAACACCCTCTGGACGACCCAAAATTTGGTCAGCAATGTTCAGATAGTAGTCGCAAACATAGTGGAGTGAGGAGTCCGTCTCTGCCATCTCAAATAAGGTTTTGCCCTTAACGCGGGAAACGCGAATATCTTCAATGAGAGGCAAAATTTCCAGTACCGGCATTGGTACAGAATCAATATATTTGTCGATTAGGTCACGCTTGGAGGTACGGTTACCAATTAAACCAGCGAGACGCAGTGGGTGGGTACGAGCTTTTTCGCGCACAGATGCCGCAATCCGGTTAGCCGCAAACAAGGCATCGAAGCCGTTGTCTGTAACAATCATGCAGTAGTCGGAGTAGTTGAGAGGAGCTGCAAAACCACCACAGACTACATCACCTAGAACATCAAAGAGGATGACATCGTACTCATCAAAAGCATTGAGTTCCTTGAGCAGCTTTACCGTTTCACCAACTACATAGCCACCGCAACCCGCACCAGCAGGAGGACCGCCAGCTTCTACGCAATCAACGCCACCATAGCCTTTGTAGATTACATCCTCAGGCCAGACATCTTCATAGTGGTAATCCTTTTCCTGAAGCGTATCGATAATCGTGGGAATCAAAAAGCCTGTAAGGGTAAAGGTGCTGTCGTGCTTCGGATCGCAACCAATTTGTAGAACCTTCTTGCCACGCTTAGCTAGGGCGACTGAGATATTACAGCTAGTTGTGGATTTCCCGATGCCGCCTTTTCCATAAACTGAGAGTTTCACAGTTACCGTCTCCTATCGTTTGAATTAAAACTTGAATCTTGTCACAAGGCCGTCGGTTGAGTCTGCACATAGGCTCAATCCCCTAACGCCAGCTTCCAGAAAGCTTTCCTTGGGGCGTTGATTGCATTATTGACTAACTGCAAAGGAAAAAAAAGGGGGGTTTTAGATGGAACAGGGTTTAAAAGTAAGCGATTAAGGGCTTTATTGAGATTTACATGCTTATTCCTATCTAAATCATTATTAGGTCTTTAAAAGGTTTAAATAAAATATTTGTGTACATATATTCTAAAAATAGAAACAAAAAACAAAAAACTCCATTGCCGCTCCTGACTCAGCACTCGTCAGCATGAGTTCACAAGTGCGATCGCTAGACGGCTTTGCCAGCAAATCGCTTGTCTAGATTGGGTTTCAAGGCATTTTAGGGCTAGAGTTTACCGATGCCACTGCCAAGATAGGGGTAGAGCTAAAGTGACTGATAACACTGGGATCGAGGGATTGGCTAACCCGCATAATAGTTTTGTAAAATAAAGTTAATTTTTGGCGAAGTGGCTAAAACTGGCATGATCTATAGACTGTTACCTATCCATTCCATAGAGATAGTTGATGTAGGGTGGGCACTGTCTCCAGAAGTTGAAAAGCTGATTTTAGCGTTAATGTGCAGTGCCCACCCTACGGTTAATCGGCAACCATCCGAAGGGTTTTAGCGATGGTGCCAAAATGTCAGCTCAAAAACAAAACCCGGTATTGCTACCGGGCATTGGACGCATTAGGGTCTGGTAATTTCCTTAGATTAGGCGGTGACTGGAGTCGCTTGTCTTTGCTTTGCCAATTCCAAAAGCCGACGAATGCGATCTTCGGTGGGAGGGTGAGTCCGGAACAAAGTCATTAACCCTTCCTTGGAAAGAGGATTGACAATCAGTAGCGGCGACATCGTTGGATTACCGTTCATCGGGATTTGGTGACCCATTGCCTCAAGCTTCTCCAGTGCATGAGCAAGTGCTAAGGGATTACCTGTGATTTCAGCCGAACCTAAATCAGCGGAATATTCGCGAGTACGGGAAATCGCCATCTGAATCATTGCTGCTGCAAGGGGAGCCAAAACAATCAAAAATAGTATGCCTAGAGGATTGCCACCTCGGCGATCATCGCGAGTTACTGGCCCATATAGTGCTCCAAAGGTCAGTATCCGTCCGAGAAAAGTAATTGCGCCAGCAATAGTCCCCGCAACCGCTTGGGTAAGAGTGTCGCGATTGCGGACGTGGGTCAGTTCGTGTGCCAAAACACCCTCAAGTTCTTCGGGTGAAAGCAAATCAACAATGCCTTGAGTTACAGCTACAGCAGCGTGTTCTGGGTCTCGACCTGTAGCGAAAGCATTAGGCGATCGCGTGGGAACAAAAAACAACTTGGGCATGGGAATACCCGCTCTTTGACTTAAAGAAGCGACCATATCATAAAGTTCGGGGGCTTCATGACGAGCAATAGGCTGAGCATTGTATGCTGCTAAAGCGGCGCGATCGGAGTAATACCAAGAACCGAAACTTGTGATAGCAGCCAAGCCGAGACCCATATATAGCCCTTGCTCATTTCCGACTAAATAGTAGCCACCTAAAACGAGAAGACCACTCAGTAGCCCCAGTAAAGCGGCTGTTTTTATTTCATTGATTCCCAACATAATTGGAGTTGTTAAAGATTTATTGCAATATCCTCCTTAAATTCTCAAATATTGAATAGCTAGAGTCTCTATCGCATGAAATAAATACTGCTATTCCGATTGGCAGGTTTATCGTTGAAACTAGGGATAACTCATTGATGGAGCCAAAATTCTAAAAATTATGACTCACCTCTCGATGACTCTAATCCAGCTTTGTGATCTCCTTCTTCATTTAGAGAGAAAAAGGCTTGTATCAAAGTCCAGATTATCCAACAGGTTCCAAATCCCAAAAGGAGAAGAAGGAGCGGTGCGAGTCCTCCAAAAGGAGCAAAGACAAGCATCAGCAATAAACCAAAGAGTAGAAGTTTTACAAGTGGATTATTCATTATTCGCTTTTTTTATCAACTCTCTCTACTCTCTCCGATTGGTTTTAGAAAAGACATCTCACAGGAGAAGTAAATCTGAAAAACCACAACATTAATTAATGTTTACTTTTATAGCGAACGGAAATGAGTCGTGAAAAAGGATAGATGTTTTTTCAACCCGAAAAAAAGGTTGTATACCTTCCTCTCTGTTCCTTGTTCTCTGTTAAGGAGTTCCCTTTTTCATCCGGAGTTGCATTCAATAGAGATAATTTTCTCTCCCTCAGCTCCCCCGGGGGGCGCGGGGGGGGGGGGGGGGGGGGGGGGCGGGGGGGGGGGGGGGGGGGGGGGGGGGGGGGGG
>JBFLZA010000261.1:3393-11521 GCA_040756535.1 Cyanobacteriota bacterium | reverse complement strand
TACCGCCCCAACCTATTAACGCCGTCATCCGTTGCGAGATTTCATAGGCACCACCAGAACCTTGATTTGCCATTGCCTCCGCCCATTTTGGGTTCAACAACTTGGTGCGATATTCCAAACGCAGTAAATCTTCTAATTTTCGGGGTGTGGTATCTTTCGAGAAACTTTCCACAAAACTGGCACTAACTTTTTTCCCCTGTTTTTGTTCTGCGGCTTTCTTCAATCCACCCGTATTGGCGTAGTATTCCTGAATATCGGTGAGTCCGTACTCAACCGAGTCGATTTCCTGGACAATGCGACTGGTGCTTTTTAGCAGTTGGTTGAGGATTTCTGGACGTGCTTGTCCTTTATCTTGCCTACCGTAACTGAACGCATTGCGCGTCGCCCAAGTATTTCCTAACTCCTCCCCAGATTCCCAGTTACCATCGACAACTTGGTCATTTACCAGTGAACCAAAATCCCCTGCTGGGTTAGAGAACAATCGGGCAGAGGTATTTTCTATGCCTTGCGATCGCAACACCAAAGCATGTTTTCTGATAAAATTCTGGTCTTCCGGTTCCTCTGCCTCTGCTGCCCGTCGGAACAAATCATCGAGCAATTCAATAATATTGACAAAGCTATCCCGGAAAATCCCCGAAAGATTTGCCAACACATCAATGCGAGGATGCCCAACTTCTGTTAAAGGTTTCAACTCGTAGCGGACAATTCGCCCCGTACCTTCTTTTACAGGTTCAGCGCCTACTAATTCCAAAAGAATACCGAGAGATTCACCCTTCGTTTTAATCGCATCCAACCCCCATAGCATCACCGCTACCGTTTCCGGATACTCACCCTGTTCTTGCAAGTGCTGGGCGATAATTTTTTGAGCAATTTCTCTCCCCCTTTCATAAGCGGCAGGTGAAGGCATTCGATAGGGGTCAAGGGCGTGAATATTCCGTCCCGTGGGCAACACACCCAACCCATCGCGCAACAAGTCGCCCCCCGGTGCAGGTGGAATATATTCCCCATTTAGCCCCCGCAACAGGTTGATGATTTCATCGGTCGTTTGCGCCAGTAAGTCGCGGATTTGTAGCGCTTCATCTAATTTAGGCGTTTGACCGTTTAGGTCGAATTGTCGATGGATGGTAATCCTATCTGTTCCAGAGGCAACGGCACTGACAACTTGTTCGGATAACTCTTCACCAAAATAGGCTTGTAGATACGATGCCAATTGTTCTGAATCAGGCGCTGCACCCAGCGTATGCAACCCCGATGAAAATAGGCGTTGTTCCACCACTTGCAGATACTCATACAACTTCACCAAATAGTCGTTGAAGGCATGAGCACTAAACATCCGAGCATTTTCCGAAGTAAAGGCAATGCCCAACTTTTTAGCATCCTCAAACGGGCAATCGGCATCTAACCCCGTGTCTACAATCTTCTTGCAAATTGTCTCTTTAAGGGCATAATTCTTTTCTGGGTCTTCCCGATATTCTGCAATTAAATCCCGCAGTGTCATCAATTCTTTGTACAATCCCGCACGACCATAGGGGGGTACATTATGGGAAATCAGCACACCATAGCCCCGACGCTTCGCCAATATCGACTCCGAGGGATTATTCGCGGCATATATATAGAGATGGGGCATATCTCCCAGGAGAATATCAGGCCAAGAATAGCCCGTATTTCCTAAAGGAGAACCCGGTAACCATTCAACGGTGCCATGCATCCCAAAGTGAACGACGGCATTGGGTTGAAATTGGTTTTGCAACCATTTGTAGAACGCGGCATATTGAGCATGAGGCGTCATATCCCGTTCAAACATTAGCCGCATTGGGTCGCCCGAAATACCAAGAGGCGGCTGGACGCCAATCCAAACATTCCCTAACTGGACACCGCCAAGTTGAAATTCATCACCGTAGGTTTTGATGCCAGTTCCGGTGAGAGATTGCCATTGTTTCTCAATGCGAGTGGTGAGGAGGTAGCCCAGCCATTTTTCTAAAGTTCTAGCCTTGACGGTAGAACCCCCCCCTGCCCCCCCTTGGTAAGGGGGAGAGGTTTCCTTAGCCCTTCCTTGGTAAGGGGAGGAGGTTTCCTTAGCCCCCCCTTGATAAGGGGGGGTTGGGGGGGTAGCTTCATCCGCTTCTTTTACCCTACGAATTAGTTCTTCCCCATCTTCCGGTAAATCTCCAACTTGATAACCTTGGTCTTTAAGGGCGTGGAGGAAATTGAGGAGCGATCGCGGTACATTCAATAAAGCTGCTGTTCCTGTCGCCCCGTACCCAGGCGGGAACCCATAGAGAATAATCGCAATTTTCCTTTCAGAAGTCGGTGTCTTCCGCAAAGCAATCCAGCGCTTAATGCGCCCAGTCAGTCGCTGCAACCGTTCGGGAACCAGATAAATATCTTCTCCCACCAACCCGCCAAGGGGTACGGGGTCTATTGCCCCATCCAGTTCGGGCAATGCATATAAAACGACACTTTGCAACCCCCCAATTCCTTTACGTGTCCATGAGTGAATATCCTGAATGAGTAGGGGTGCTGCCACGAAATAAGGCACATTTTTAGCCGTAAGGATGCGCTTGGCAACTTCTACCTGACGCCCCGCCTCCATCGAACCCGCAGGGCCACCGACTAACGGAAAGCCAATGGTAGAAACAACAGCATCCACCTCCATTGCTTCATTAGATAGGGAGGGAGTTTCTACAATACCTTGCTTGCGTTGGGCTGTTTCGTGGGCAGAAGTCATCCAATCTCGCACGGCAACATGCCCTTCAACACCATTAATAAAGATAGGCAGTGGCACCAAGCCAGATTTCTCAAAATGGCGAATCATCTGAGGAATGTAAGGCTGCTTGGTGACAACATGCTTGCGATAAAGCAGGATACCGACAACTGGGGATTGGGAATTGGGAATTGGGGGGGATACTCCTGACTCCTGACTCCTGACTCCTGACTCCTGACTCCTACTTTGATACCATTCCAGGTACTGCCGAGGAGATTCAAAATAACCTTCATAGTCGGGATGCAGCAATCCCATGTTGGGGGTTTCGACGGGTGGCGGAATCTCTCCCACCTTTAACCCCAAGTATTTTTCTGCTAGCGTCCAGAACATTGACGCAACATTATCAGAACCACCGGCATTCCAATATCCGTAGATAATCAGCCAGTTGCGTAAGTCTTGGACTTTTTTAGCCGGTATATATTTCAGCAGTTTGGGGCCAACTTTTAAGAAGCTGATGTAACCAGCGAGTTTGTCTTCCTCTCGCCCATTGCTGAATTTGTCGAGGATAAATTTAACGGGTTTGGGCATTCCTTTGGGCTTATCCCCAATTTTGAACGCACCAATCTGGGTAAGACTCATCAATTCGAGGGCAGACTCGAAAACAAGGCGAATGGGGATGTGTTGCACTCGTTCTCGCAACCACAAAACCTGGTCATAATCAAAAATGAGACTGGCGAAGAAGACTTGAGCGTCTTTGAGTGCTTCTTCAACAGCAGCCGGTTCGGTGGTGAGGGAGCGATCGCTAAATACCCGAATATCCAACTCCGGACAGCGCTGCTGTGCCAAATAAGCCGCTTTGCGGTACAAGTCAGCGTTGAACGATTCAAACCCAGCAATCAAGACGATGCGTTTCATGCCCCAAGCCCGAAAACTCTGTGTATTTCGATCTTAAGGGCGCTATCCGGTTACAACCGGGTGGAGGCAATTGAATTCCACCAAACGCGAACTACTGAAACATCTATACCGTTAATCCTGTCTAGAAATACTAAGCATTCTTCTTAAAGTGAATACTATGCGACCCCGAAACGTCTTCCTGGCAGTTGTCAGCCTATGTGCCCTAGTAGGTATCGCCTCAATTTATCCAAAATCCCAATTCTCAGCACAGGTAGATGTTAAGAAAGCTGCGGCGCAACAAGTCTATCAACAAGGGAACACTCTGTCTGAGTGCGACAAGAAGAAAGCTGGGTTGTTGAGTAGCATAGCTGGGTATATGGCTGCGGTAGGACAGCATGACCAAGCTCAAGAGCTGGTAGAGAAGATGAAGTCTTGCGGTTTTATCCCTTCAACTCCGAGTGGCAGGGACAAAGCCGTTGCCTTGGGTATCGAAGCTGAGAATTTGGCGAGGGCGGGACAATATGACCAAGCCCAGAAGGTGGCTTCCACCATCAAAAATTATGACTTTGAGCAAGGACAGGCGTTAGGGAATATAGCTAACATTTTGGCTGAAGCGGGACAAATAGACCGTGCCTTACAAGTGGCAAATACAATCAAGCTTTATGGTATGCAAGTGACTGCATTGCATCGCATTGCTGGCACCTTAGCCTCTGCTGGGCAGTACGAGCAAGCCCTGCAAATAGCAAATACTATAGCAAATACCGATGAGTGGAAAAGTTACAAACACGAAGCAATTGCTAACATCGCTGCTAAGTTGGCTTGGGCCGGACAAATCGACCGTGCCTTGCAACTGGCAAACCCGCTCGATGGACATTATAAAGCTAGTGGATTGAGTCGCATCGCTAGCACCTTAGCCAAGGCCGGACAAATTGACCGTGCCTTGCAAGTAGCAAAGCAACTCGATGGAGAATATAAAGCTCGTGCATTGGGTGCGATCGCTAGCACATTGGCTTCATCAGGACAGTTTGACCGTGCCTTGCAGCTTGTAAAAACTATCAATAGTGACTCTGACAAAGCCCTAGCGTTGGCTCCCCTCGCCGAAACCTTGACTGAGCCGGGACAATTAGAGCAAGTTTTGCAGATGGCAAAGCAGATTAAAGTTGAGTATGTGTTGCGTAGCATCACTAAGAGTTTGGCTAAAGCTGGGCAATATGACCAAGCCAAAAAGGTGGCTTCTACCATCAAGGGTGATGCCGATCAAGGTATGGCATTTGTTTCTATAGCTGCCAGCTTGGCTGAGACGGGAAAAATTGCAGATGCCGTGCAAGTAGTTTCTACCATTGAGGATCGCACTTCCAGACCCGATAAATGGCTTGTTAACACGGTGATGGAGTTGACTAAAGCAAAACAATACAACCCAGCCTTACAGATGGCAAACCTGATCGGGGATGAGAATGAAAAAGCTTGGACGTTGGCTTGGCTGGCGAACGACTTGGTAAAAGCGGGACAAACAGAATTAGCTTCTCAAGCCATCAAACCAGCCCTTGAAATTGTTGGATTTGAGCCAATAGTGCGTCCGTGAGGGCGTCATGCCCAATCCTGTCTGGAAATACTGAATCTTCTACTTCAAATGAATGCTATGCAACCTCGAAACGCCTTCCTGGTACTTGTTGCCCTCTGTGGCATAGTCGGTATCGCCTCAGTTTATCCAAAATCTCAATTGTCAGCACAGGTAGATGTTAAGAAAGCTGCGGCACAACCTGCCTGCCAAACCTTCCAAGGAGACACTCCCTCTGAGCGCAACATCATTATGAAAGAGCGACCCATGGTTGGTATAGCTTGGTATTTAGCTGGGGTAGGGCAGTATGAGCAAGCCTTAAAGCTGGTAGATAGGATGCAGTATTGCGGTTTCAAAGACTTGGCGTTGGGTGGCGTAGCCAGCAGTTTGGCTAAGGGAGGACAAATCGATCGCGCCTTGCAGCTAGCCAATACAATCCGACATCACGATGAGAAAGCTATTGCGTTGGGTGGCGTAGCTGAGAACTTGGCGAGGACGGGAAAACATGACCAAGCCATGAAGCTGGTTAACGATACCATCAAGGATGACCTTAATAAATTACGGGTCTTAACTAAAATAGTTCCCAGTTTGGTTGAAGCAGGACAAATAGACCAAGCCTTACAGCTGGCAAATACAATCAAGCTTGACGGCAACAAAGTTAATCTATTGAGTCACATTGCTAGTACCTTGGCTAAGGCTGGTAAGTACGAGCAAGCCTTGAAAATAGCAAATACCATAGCCAATACCGATGAGGCGAAAAGTTACAAACAGGGGGCATTTGTTGACATCGCTGACAAGTTGGCTTCATCCGGACAAATCGACCGTGCCTTGCAAGTGGTAAATCGGCTCGATGGCGACCATAAAGATAGTGCATTGGGTGCCATTGCTAGCACCTTGGCAGAGACGGGACAGTTTGACCGTGCCTTGCAACTAGCAAATACAATCCAGCGCGGCTATCATAAAGCGGATGCCTTGGGTCGCATCGCTAGCACCTTGGCAAAGGCGGGACAGTTTGACCGTGCCTTGCAGCTAGTAAAAACTATCCAGATTGAGCCTGCTAAACCTATAGCCTTGGCTCGTTTCGCTGAGAGTTTGACTGATGCCAAACAATTAGAGCAAGTCTTGCAGATGGCAAAGAAGATTAAAGTTGTCTCTATGGAACAACACTCTATGTTGTCTAAGATTGCTATAAGTTTTGCTAAAGCTGGACAACTTGAGCGTGCCTTGCAGGTAGCTTCTACCATCAAGCGTGACGAGGATAAATCTCAGGCGTTACGTACCATCGTTAGCAGCTTGGCTAAAGCTGGGCAATATGACCGTGCCAAAGAGGTGGCTTCTACCATCAAGGATCGCACTCATAAAGCTATGGCGTTTGTTTATATAGCTACTAATTTGGCGGAGACTGGAAAAATAGCAGATGCCGTGCAAGTAGTTTCTACCATTGATGATCGCAATTCCATACCCGATAGATGGTTTTCTGAAACAGTGATGGTGTTGACTGAAGCAAAACAATATAACCCAGCCTTACAGATGGCAAACGCGATCGGGGATGAGAATGAAAAAGCTTGGACGTTGGCTTGGCTGGCAAACGAGTTGGTAGAAGCGGGACAAACAGAATTAGCTTCTCGATCCATCAGCCCAGCCCTTGAAATTGTCGAAGCTAATTAGCCTTGTGTGCCTGTCATGTAAAGCTAATCGCCTGATAGCGAGAGCTACAGCCAGATTGTTGCATAAGTTCTCCAAACAGACCAAGCCCTACAGCTCATTCAAACTCTGAAAAATAAATACTATCAAGCTTGGGCGCTGGCTATGCTCGCTAATGAGTTAACCTCATCCGGACAAACGGAACTAGGCTCCCGCCTCTTCAACCAAGCCCTAGAAATTGCAAAAACTCAATCGAAGTAAAGTTTTTTACCGTTTTTCAAGTTAGAAATTCTCGCCTCCTATAAAATGGCTACAGTATCAAGAAGAAATGGTGTTATCTGTTAATTTGGCATCAGCATTCTGTTCATCTAGAGTCTGTTGTTTGTTAGTTTGATGAATGGCTCGTTCCAGCAGGTAGTTGAGGATGGTTCGCACAGCAATGATGGCAGCTAGGCGAGCAATGTCGTCCCATCGGCTAGAAATCATCGTTTTGAGAATGCTAGCACCAATGAGGAAGCTCAATCCCAGTGAGAAGGAGTATCCCATTGCGACACGGCTACTTTGAAAACCTTCTGGGGTTTGGGGTTTGAGCAAAGCACCTTTGAGAAAAATAGCAAGCGCTCGAATCACACCGATGGATATCACAAACAGCGCCAGCAGTTGACAAGTGCTGGTTAAAATACTGTTTAGTCTTAGGACTGCGCTAGCAATGCTGGTATCAAGAGACTCAAAATCCATCGTTTGTGGCGGTCGAGTAGTGTTCGCTTTTTACCCCACTCATCATACTGGTATCAGACTGGTATCAGAGAAATTCACGACAATTTTCCATTGATTCTGAACGATGGATATTTCTTAAATCGAGTGTGTAATCTTCTAGAAGACCTGAATTTATGACCTTTACCGATAAAACCTTCATCATTACAGGAGCATCTGCTGGAATCGGACAAGCATTAGCCATTCAATTGGCACAACGCGGAGCAAACCTGGTTCTAGCCGCACGCAATCAAACGGCATTGGAAACAACGGCTGCCGCTTGCCTCCAAGCAGGAGGGAAAGCTATTGCTATCCCCACCGATGTTACTGATTCTGAAGCCTGCCGCAATTTAATCGAGAGTGGGGTGAATACCTTTGGTGCGATCGCAGGATTAGTGAATAATGCAGGTATATCCATGTGGGCGCGGTTTGACCAAATCACCGACCTCTCGATATTTGAAAATATCATGAAGGTTAACTATCTCGGTGCTGTCTACTGTACCCATTACGCTCTCCCGTACATCAAAGCATCTAAAGGACTACTCGTGGCGATTTCGTCACTCTGCGGAAAAACA
>JBFLZA010000261.1:0-3383 GCA_040756535.1 Cyanobacteriota bacterium | reverse complement strand
AGGAATTCCGACTCGTAGCGGTTATGTAGCCAGTAAACATGCAATGCAAGGCTTTTTTGATACTCTCCGGATTGAGTTACGGGGTACAGGGGTAGATGTACTCATGGTTTCCCCCGGTTTTGTGGCTACAGATATTCGCCGACATGTTCTAGGCGCAAATGGTAACCCGATCAATACCAGTTTAAACAATGAGCAGCAAGCAGCTATGTCAGTTGAGGACTGCGTGAGTCAGATTATGCAGGCAATGACGCAGCGAAGACGAGAGTTGGTGATGACTCGCAAAGGACGATTGGGCCTCTGGTTAAAGTTAATCGCTCCCGACTTAGTGGATTCGATGACAGCTAATGCGGTGCAATCTCAAAAGTCCCGTTGAATTGTTTCCTTAGAGTCAGGATTTGATCGCGTCAGAGTCATGTTTTACTCCCTGCTGGTAGGGTAACGGTGAAAGTCGTACCAACTCTAACTTCACTCTTAAAAGATATTGTTCCTTCATGTAAGTTCACAGCCTTCTTGACAATAGTTAATCCCATCCCTGTGCCTCGGAGAGTCCCCACATTGAGCGCTCGATAAAAGGGGTCAAAGATATGAGGTTGATCTTCTAAGGGAATGCCAATACCTTTGTCTTGAACTTGAAAAATAATTTGGTTATTTTTATTAGTTATTACTAAAGCGATCGCACTCCCTACGGAGGAATATTTTAGGGCATTGGAGAGTAAATTTCCCAGAATCTGTTGTAGCAGTTGAGAGTCAAAACAGGCAGCACAATTCTTGCTACGAAAATTTACTTGAATTTTATGCTGGTTGTTATCCAGCAGCTTGTATTCTTTGACGAGCTGCCTACAAAACTTTTTTAGATCGAGGGGAGCGGGGTTAAACTTCAGTTCACCAGACTCGACTTTGTTAAACGTCAGAAGATCTTCTAGCAACCGAACCATATACTTGACCGATTGTTGAATTTTATGGCAATTTCGTTGTAGCTTCTCCGGGGACAGGGATTCAACGTTGCGTTCTATGAGCTGAGAACAGGCGAGGATGACAGCTAGGGGTGTGCGATATTCATGGGAAACCGTGTGAATAAATTCTGTTTGAACTTGGTTGAGTTTTCTTTCTTTTTCCAACTGTTGGCGCATGGCAATTTCGACTCGCTTGCGCTCACTAATATCTCGGAAAACTAAAACCGCTCCTGTCATAGCACCCTCTTTATCCTTTATCGGGGCAGCACTATCTGCTATGGGAATGGTTGCACCATCTTTGGAAATTAAGATCATCTCATCTTCCAGATAGACGATGGTATCTTGTTGAAGTGCTGCTGTTACAGGGTCATCCACAGGTAGCTGAGTTTGCTCATCAACCAACTTAAATATCTCTGTCAACTCCCGCTCTTTGGCTTCAGAGAACTGCCATCCTGTTAAAGATTCAGCTACCCGATTGAGATACTGAATGCGGTGTTCTTTATCGACCACAATGACTCCATCCCCCATTCCTTTGAGGACAGCATTGAGCAATTGCTCTCGTTCGTAGCGCTGCAAGGCAATAGAAATTGCTACAGATAATTCCCGCTCTTTAACAGGTTTGAGGATATAGCCAAAAGGAGCTGTTATCTTAGCTCTTGCCAAAGTGCTTTCATCAGAATGCCCAGTCAAATAAATGACGGGAATTTGTAAACGCTCCCAGATTTGTTGGGCTGCTTCAATCCCATCCATATTGCCTTTGAGCCGGATATCCATCAGCACTAAATCGGGACGAAGCTCTGTCGCTTTGGCAATCGCTTGCTCTCCAGAAGCTGTAATTCCCACAACAGAATATCCCAGTGATTCTAAATTCTCTTTGAGGTTGAGGGCGATGATTTTTTCGTCTTCAACCACCAAGATTTGAACCCTTCTTTCTGACTTAGTTTTAGGGGGAGTTCTATTCGTTACCATCATCTCCCGCCTCCTGAGCTGATAATCCTAAATTGGGTAGCTCAAGCGTGAACGTCGTCCAGCCTTGAGTACTCACAACCTCAATCTTGCCTTGGAGCCGATTCACTAACTTCCTAACTAATGCTAGTCCTAAACCCGTCCCACCATGTTTCCACGGGTCATTACCAGGAATCCGGTAAAATGGGTCAAAAATTCGCAGCATTTCTTCAGGAGGAATTTCAACACCAGAGTTGCTCACGCTGATTTGGACGTAATCTGCATCAGAGGCTTCTCCTGGAGGACATTGAGCTGTCACCACGATTTGTTCGCCAGAAGGAGTATATTTGCAGGCATTATTGAGTAACTCTGACAAAATGCGCGTCAGACTAGATAAATCCGACACCCAAGGCGGTAAATCCTGGGAAAGGTTGATTTGAAAGGTCTGCTCTTGAAAGCGAGCACGCTCTTGAAAACTCTCGGCGATGTAAGGAATCCAGTCCTGTAGCTGAATTGGAGTCAATTCTAGAGGGTAGGCATCAGCGTCGAGTACGCGCATATCCAGCAAGTCATTCACCAAGTTAAGTTCTTGGTTACACTGGTCTTGCAAAATATTCAGATAGCGAGCCATGGATTGAGAGTCGGAACGTGTTTCCTGGCTTAATAAACCTCGTTGATTCAAGACAGTTTCCAGTAGTCGAACTGCCATTTTGATATTCGACAAGGGTGTTCGCAATTCATGGGAGATAGTGTTGAGAAAGTCCTCTTTGAGATAATTGAGCCGTTGAAGTTCTGCCATTTGAATTTCTAATTGTCGGGCACGCTCTATGGCTAGATTCCGCTCTTGAGCCAACCGCTGTTGGGTTATATCTCGGAACACCAAAACAACGCCTGCAATCACCCCTTTACTATCCTTAACTGGAGCGGCGTTTTCTGCAATTGGAATGGTTTTGCCATTTTTAGCAATCAACAGAATTGGGTTATCCAGATAGACAGTCGTGTCTTGTTGCAGTACGGCTGTAATTGGGTAGTCTAGAAGCTGTTGAGTCTGTTCGTCCACGATGTGGAAGACCTCTGTCCATTCTCTATCTCTCGCTTCAGAGAGCCGCCAGCCTGTTAGAAACTCAGCTACCTTATTGAGAAACTGAATGCGACCTTGAGGATTGACCACCATTACCCCATCCCCCATCCCTTTGAGGATGGCGCTGAGTAACTGTTCCCGTTCATATCGCTGCAAAGCCGTTTCAATGGAAACTTGTAATTCCTGCTCTTTGACGGGTTTGAGGATGTAACCAAACGGAGCGGTAACCTTGGCTCGTTCTAGAGTACTTTTATCAGAATGCCCAGTCACGTAGATAACGGGTATTGAGAAGTTGTCCCAGATTTGCTGTGCTGCTTCAATCCCATCCATATTACCTTGAAGACGAATATACATCAGCACTAAATCAGTATGGAACGCTGTTGCTTTTTCAATCGCTTTTTATC
>JBFLZA010000260.1:0-11538 GCA_040756535.1 Cyanobacteriota bacterium | reverse complement strand
TGAATAACTAACAGATGTAGGGCACAGCATTGCTGTGCCCCTACGAGCGTATTTCAATTCCATAGGGTTTCAGGAATTCAGTTTTAGAGCCGGAGGTTTAGAACCGGAGGATGCCAACTGATTAATTCAGGCCATCTTTGTAAACATTATCGAGTTCTAACGATGGCTGTGCCAATGTTTCTGGAGATAAAACAGCCGCTTTAGGAATCTCGAGAACCGGTCGGTTTACCGCAATCATCAGAGGTTCAGAAGCGGCATCGGGTGTCACCGCGTTTTGAGCTAGCTGCGGCATCATCGACCGGCTACCGGGTAAAACTCCCGTTACAGCACTGACAAATAGAGCAGCGATTGCGGCCCCTCCCCAGAGGACAGTGCGTTGAATCCGGCGTCTGTCAAGGCGGGAGAAAACTTGCTCAGCGGTTTCTTGAGCTGTTGCTTCAGGGGTTGGTACAGGTAGCTGCTGAAGTCCCTGGCGCAATTTCACCAGTCGAGTGTACAAGCACTTCATTTGGTCGTCGGTTGCCAACCACTCTTGCACCTGTTTGCGCTCGACGGCTGTAACCTCACCATCGATGTAAGCACTGAGTAATTCAAAGCGATCGCGTTGTAAGCTATCCATTTCTCCGACAGCTTCTGGTTTGGACTGTTTGCGAGCGTCAAAATTGGAGGTCATCTTCGTATCACCACCGAGTTATAGCGAGCGCCCAATGTAGAACTAATTTTATAGATTCCATCATAAACGAACAACCCCTAGGGGTAAGCGCTTCAAAAAATTAACAGAAGACGATCTAAGCTTCCAAGTAAGTTTGGAGCTGAGATTGCAGCCTAGCTCTGGCTCTGGCAATTCTTGACTTGACGGTTCCTAAAGAGACGCCAGTGATTTCAGCTATCTCCTCATAAGCCATGCCTTCGATTTCTCTTAAGACAATGGTTGTGCGGAACACTTCTGGCAAGTCTGAGATTGCCTCCCGGAGCTGTTCGTAAAACTCGCGGGTTGTCATATCATCTTCGGGATTGGGCTCGTCTGAGGCAATTTCCCAATCCATTTCGCCGTCATCTAAGCGGCGCGGAGCATCTAGCGATAAAGGATTCGCTACTCGTTTGCGTTTACGCAGTTCGTCGTAGAACAGATTTGTGGCAATACGGCTCAACCAACCCCGGAATTTTCCAGGTTCATTTAACCGCTTGATGTTCCGATAAACTCGAATCCATACTTCTTGAGCCAAATCAGCTCTATCCTGCCAATCCGGAGCCAAGTGGTACAAAATCTTATCCACATGGGACTGATACCGCCGCAATAGCTCGGCAAAGGCAGCGCGATCGGGATTAATTCCCTCTTGACAGCGCAAGATCAAGTCGTAGTTTGAGAGTTTATCAGGTTGCACCGATACTTGAGGAACGTTTGCCTCAACGGTTGACCAAGTTGCAGAAATCGATTGGCTCATGGATGGAATAGGTGCTAGAACATCCTTCTTCCCTCCAAGACGCCCGACTTTCACCTAGAGTTCCCGTTTGAATCAGCAAATATCTAAAGTTGTCTTATAGATATGCTTGTTGAATCAGGCCACTAACAAACTTATGATTATCTCTATTAAATGATTAAAGAGCATCCCCCAAAAGGGTAGTTTTTTTAGAAACTTCCACCTTCGTGGAAAAGCCTGCTAGTGGTGTTCAAAATCAGGGGTAAGCGATCGCACAACTGATACGATCTAGGTTCTCTAGTCGTCGTCTTGATGGTTTTAGAGTACAACGAATTTCTCCTTTAAGGTCAAAGGTTAAGATTTACATAAATAGGGGGATAGCATCAGATTTCTTACCTTAACAGGATGACTCCGGAAACTTAATGGTGTTTTCTTGTACACAGTGTGAGTGCTACCTACCCTTAAGGAGTCAGGGCGAGAGTGAGTAACCCCAGAAAGCGAATCACTATTCTATTAGCAGAAGACGCGCTCACCAACCAGAGCTTGATGGAGCTGGCTTTGAAAAGAAGTCGCTTGACCAAGGATTTGCACATCGTTCAAGATGGTGAGGAGTTGCTGGACTATCTACACCATCGCCGCCAGTATAGTGAATTAGCCAGTTCGCCACGACCTGATTTAATTTTGCTGGATTGGCATCTGCCGAAAATAGATGGTGCACAGGCACTACAAGCCATTAAATCTGACCCCAATTTGCGACGCATTCCAATTGTAGTGATGACATCCTTCAAATCGGAAGAAGACATCCGCCTGAGCTACCAACTAGGAGCGAGTTCTTTTTTCACCAAACCAGTCGCGTTTGACTCCCTGGTTGAGGCGGTAAACATCTTAGGAGAATACTGGTTTGATATCGTAGAACTGCCGCCTGCTAGCACGGATGAATAACAATGGGCATCAATAACTGGCTCAAGACAAGCTGGATGATAGTTTGCTTTGGCTCGGCAGTCGCCTTGTTTGCAGCAGCGCAGCCTACGCCTAAGCTAGTGTCGTTACCCCCTAAACCCATACAGGAGAAACCGTCTAAACCCAAGGTGGCACAAGCTTTACCCGTGACGCCTCATCTAACTACGGTGCTTAAGGCGATGAGTTCTCGGATTGTCGTCGATTTGAGTGAAGCACGCGTCTACAGTTACTGGGGTGATCAGCTAATGGCCACCTATCCAGTTGCGGTTGGCCAACCCGGTTGGGAAACACCGACTGGCACTTTTAAAGTATTATCCAAGCAGCGCAATCCGGTTTGGAAGCAACCGATCACTGGCGAGTTGATTCATAGCGGCCCGGACAATCCCCTAGGCGATCGCTGGATTGGTTTTTGGTCGGATGAACGCCATCAAATCGGCTTTCATGGCACTAATGATGAGAAACTCGTGGGAAAGGCTATTTCCCACGGCTGTTTGCGAATGCGAAATGCTGATGTGCGGACGTTGTACCAGCAAGTTAGTCTCGGAACGCCCGTAGTTGTGCGGAAGTAGGGTTGAAGGTTGAAGGTTGTTCGGCGTAGCCGTTGCCGCAGGCTAGGTTGGAAGGTTGGAAGGTTGGAATTTGGAACTTGGAAGCTGGACAAACCCCTGTTCGCATGGCTAACCTGCAACCTGCTCTCCCTGTTAACCTTCAACCTTCAATTGGGGCCTTTGGCTCAAAGGTGGGTGCACAAACCTGTAACAAACTACTGACTTGCTTGAGAATGTCGTTGCCAGTGTTTTTACCCAGTGCTTGACGTTCAGAGCCAAAATTCGGTCGAACCAGGTTGCGGGCGATCGCATCCTTGACTTGTTGGGTAATTAGCTCAGAAAGTTCCTCTCTAGCTCGCTGACGCTGGTATCTGGCACCTTCTTCAGTGGTGGCATAGAGAGGAGGAAGTCGGTTGAGGGCGTAAGCGGCAATATCTCCGACATCGAGAACGCGATCGCTTGCGGCTTCGATTTGGGAGACTTGAGCTACGGCTTCGGTTAGCACCAACTCCTCCATGACATTAATAAATTGCTTGCGAGGAACTGCTACCACTTCACCGGTCAGCAGCGCTCCCATTAGGCGATCCAACGCCATATATTCTTCAATCGAAAGCTCCGAGGCAGTATCACAGATGCGTCCTACCTCGCTTTCCATGACTGGGGTCAAGTAGCCATCTTGCAGAGCCTGTTCTACGATTTTTTCAATACTCATGACGTTGGAGTGCGCTTGAGGGTGTGGCAGCGAGTAAGAGGAAATTTTGCCAAAATCTTTATTCAAAACAAAACCTAAACCCCACTGTAAAACTTCAGCAAAATTCTATTCTGAGGATTATTCAAATCCCTGTTCTCGCCAAGGCACTGGATCGACAGAAACCCCATGAACATATAAACCCCAATGTAAATGTGGACCCGTAGAAGCCCCTGTTGAACCAATCGCACCGATTTTTTGACCAGGTTTTACAAAATCTCCTTCTCGGACATCAATGCGCGAAAGGTGCATCATGATACTGGTGACCCCTTGACCATGATCGATGCCTACTGTGTTGCCATGCACCCGGAACCCTTCAGATAATCTTCCTACCAAGGCAACTCGACCGGCAGCCGGTGCAACAACAGGTGAACCCATTCCACCCGCATAGTCAACACCCCGATGGTAGTAGTCCTTAGCAAAAACACCGTTGTAGTAGCGGCGAATTCCATAACCCGCTGAAATTCGACCACTATTGGGTTTTACAAAGGCACCCTTCCAATATTTCTCTGGCGTTTCTAAGCTTTTGAACGCCGCCACCCGATCAAGTTCATGTTGAGTCGCTTTTGCCCCCGCTGCTCCTGACAACCGAATACGCTGGGTAGGGAAGGAGCGATTTCGCAACGGTACTGCCAAATTTTTGACCTCACCCCCTCCTGTCACCTGAATCTGTATAGTTCCAGGCTGATCCAGCGGTGAAGTTGGTAGCAAAGCGCGAAAATTTCCCGAATTCGTTATATAAGTAGGGTAGGTTTTTTGACCCATTCTAACAGTTGGAGTGCTACTCACTGTAGGGTTCTGCTGAACGATTATTGACAAGGTGTCGCCTAATTTGGCATTAGAGGGCGACAAGCTCACCTGCAACGCTCGTGCTGGCACAGCTAAGGTAACGATCACGGCCATTATGCCAAGGGCTAGACCGATTCGTCCCCAGTTAGCGCGTTGACGTTGCATCCAAAAAACAGCAATAGCAAGCCAGTTGCGGTGTAAGCGCGATTGAGACGGACTAGTCTTCGATGGCACTGGTAATTATCCTCTATATATTGTTGAACAGTATTTAGCTACTCATAGCGGATAGACTAGCACCATCATCTCGGTGTTTCCAACCACTTGCATTAGCAGACTGAGTTCCGTATAAATCTCTACCATTTCATCAAGGGTGCGTCAGTTTCGGCGAAATTTTTGCTCAGAGTATCCTGAAAGGCTACAGGGCAGCAGGAAAATTTGTATTCTAAAGTTTATAGAGCTTAATATTCTTCTCATAAATTAAGAAAAGAAACTGGTGCAAGAAGATTTCCGACTGATTATTGACTTCGTATCCATTCTCGTCGCCGCTGCGGCTGGTGGTTTATTTGCAGCGCTATGCCGTCAACCGGCTTTACTCGGTTATATCTTGGGCGGAATGATAGTTGGCCCTGCTGGGTTAGGGCTAATTAAAGAGTTAGTTCAGATTGAGACTCTAGCTCAGTTTGGAGTAGCGTTTTTATTGTTCGCCTTAGGTGTCGAATTTTCGCTAGCAGAACTCAAAAAAGTCCGAGCGATCGCATTAGGAGGGGGTGGGCTACAAGTTACCTTAACCATCCTCGTCACAACTTTAGTATCGCTGGGGATGGGCTGGGTAGCCTCACCCGCACAAGGGGTTTTTCTGGGAGCTATATTATCGCTCTCGTCAACTGCTGTCGTCCTCAAGTGTTTGATGGAGCGCAACGAAACAGAAACGCCCCACGGACGAGTGCTGCTAGGGATTTTAGTGGTGCAAGACCTAGCCTTGGGCTTAATGTTGGCAGTATTACCCGCACTTGACAAACCCCCAGAAGCGATTGGAATAGCTGTGGGCTTGGCTTTATTAAAAATCGGTTTATTTGCGGCAGGTGCGGTTGCAGTAGGAATTTGGCTCATGCCACAGGTGTTGCGACTCCTGGCCCGAACCGAGAGTCGAGAACTCTTTTTGCTGGGAGTTGTTGTTCTCTGTTTGGGAATTGCCCTACTGACGGATAAGCTGGGTCTTTCGATTGAAATGGGCGCGTTTGTAGCCGGTTTGATGATTTCGGAGGTGGAGTACGCCGACCAAACGCTGGCTTATGTAGAACCACTACGGGATGTGTTTGCCGCTCTGTTTTTCGCTGCTATCGGGATGCTGATTGACCCCATTTTCCTTTGGAACAATTTGGAGTTGATTTTAGGGTTGGTTTGTCTAGTTTTTGTCGGCAAGTTTTTAATTGTAGCACCTTTGGTCAAGGTGTTTCGCTATCCGTTAAGGACAGCCATTATTGCGGGTTTTGGATTAGCCCAGATCGGGGAATTCTCCTTCGTGTTGGCAAGTGAAGGACAAGCACTGGGTTTGGTGTCTCGGCGCGTTTACCTGTTGATTTTGGGGACAACGGCGGTGACGTTGGTCGTGACACCCTTTGTACTGCGCTTGGTTCCTCTGGCATTTAACTGGATAGAAACGCTACCACTCCTGAAGCGGTTTTTTGAGCCGATGGAAGCTCCCAAGGAAGTCTCTGCCGAAGTCCATCAACTGAAAGAGCATGTCGTAATTTGTGGCTACGGACGGGGAGGCCGCAATTTAGTGCGGCTGATGCAGGAGCAAAATTATCCTGTACTGGTTATCGATCAATCCGAGCGGGCAATTCAGCAATTGCGAGACGCTAAAGTTCCTTATGTGTATGGCAATGCGGCTAGCTTGCATGTGTTGGAAAAAGCGGGAGTGGATAAGGCCGAGTCAATGGTGATTGCACTGTCAGACCCGATGGGTACGCGCCTGTGTCTGAAGCGATCGCTAGAATTAAACCCAAACTTGGATGTTGTAGTTCGTGCTAATACAGACCGGGATATCGAACTACTCTACCAACTGGGAGCTAGAGAGGTCGTTCAGCCAGAATTTGAAGCCAGTTTGGAACTGGCAACACATCTCCTTTCGGGCATCGGCTTGCCGATTTCGGTCATTCAACGGCAAATGGAGCAAATTCGCAATTCCCATTACCTCGATCTGCGCGGTGAGCAAATGCCGTCTCAGATTGCCAGGGATTTACGCACGGCAAGCGAGGTGATGAACAGCAAGTGGTATACTCTACCCGAAAATTCGCCGCTGACAGGCATGACGTTAGAAGAAGCCAATATCCGCAACTTGACGGGTGTCAGTTTGCTAGCCATTCGCCGTGCTGAAGGGGAAGAAATTGACTATCCCGACGCTGACGCCCAACTCCAAGAAGGCGATCGCCTTTTAGCGGTTGGAGAACCCGATGAACTGGCGGCTTTTAATGAACTAGCTAAAGGAGAAGTGGCCATTCCGGGTGTCAACGCCCCCTGCCAGTGGTTGCTGGTTCCTGAAGGCAGCCCCGCTCTAGGGAAAACCTTAGCACAGCTACACTTCAGGCGTCAGTATGGGGTGCAGGTGCAAGCTATTCGCCGTGAAGGGAAGTTTATTCGCTTCCCTGATGGTCGTGCTGAAGTGCGTGCAGGCGATCACTTGCTGTTGTGCGGTGGCAGTTATCCGTTGCATCAATTGCAGCAGTGGTTGGCACCCGAACCTCAGAATGCTGTAGTGGCAATTCCTGTGATTAAGGCTCCCGTGAGTGAGGCTTTACAGGAATATCTGCCACTAGACAGTCAGCGTCATGGCGATTGAAAGGAGGTCAACTCCTCACGGCTACTTACGTTGAGCCGTGAGCTGGGAAGATTCAGCTTCCAGTAAAAGTTGTCTACCGCGCATAGTTTCTAGATGGCACACACGGCTGAATATTCCCCTAGTTCAGCCCTCTGTAAGACCTCTGATTGAGGTCGCTTTAAGACAGGACATCCTTCTAGAAATGGCGGTAAGGGGCAAGTAACTTGAGGCTAACGCCTCGGCTTCGCCTAACATAAAGGATTATCTCCTCTATGCAACGAGTACCAGTAATTTCACCCGATGGGTGTCCGTTAATGCCGACAAAACCTTCAAGAGCTAGAAGATGGCTCAGGGAAGGGAAAGCAAAGATTTACCCTAACGACCTCAATATTTTTGCGATTCAGCTAATCAATGAACCGTCTGGGTATGAAACTCAGGATGTGGTCATTGGCATCGACCCTGGAAAGCTGTTTTCTGGCGTTGGGATTCAAAGTTCTAAGGCTACTCTGCTTAAACTTCATCTCACCCTTCCGTTTCCCAATGTCACCAAAAAGATGACAGCAAGACGGATACTTCGGAGGGCAAGAAGAGGTCGCAGAATCAACCGTAAACTGCCTTATGCCCAGCGGTGCCACAGGCAAAAGCGCTTTGATAACAGAGTCCAAAAGAAGCTGCCTCCTAGTATCAGGGCTAACCGCCAGCTAGAGCTAAGAGTAGTCAAGGAAATAAAGCGATTATTCCCGATCTCTAACATCGTTTACGAATACATCAAAGCTCGTGGAGATAAAGGGTTTAGTCCTGCAATGGTAGGTCAAAAAGTCATGTTGGAGTGGCTTGAGAAGCTTGCACCAACAGCTACTCAGTACGGCTGGCAAACCTCCAATCTCAGGCAGTGGCTAAAGCTTCCCAAGGATAAAACCGACAAGTCAAAAGCCGTGGAAGAAACCCACAGCAACGACGGTGTTGCACTAGCAGCCAGTCACTTCATTAAGTGGAAAGAATGGCAGTCGAGCAATGCAAGAGGTGGCAACTGGGAGGGTGGCGTTGTTGTTACATCAGCTCCCTTCAAGGTAATAGCTAAACCTAATCTTTATAGGCGTCAGCTCCACTTCGAGAATCCTGATAGCCACAAGCCAAACCCCAGTCAATACCGCAAACGCAAAGGTGGAACAATCACGCCGTTTGGCTTGTGCTCTGGAGACTTTGTTCAAGCCGAGAAAGCTTCGACAGCCTACAGAGGCTGGATTGGTGGATATACCCAAACAGGTAAGTCAAAAAATGTCTCAATTTATGACCACCACTGGAAACGAATCGGGCAATTCAGCCCCAATAAAGTTAAATTGCTCAAACGTTCGTGCAAGTTATGCGTGGCTTAGGGGAGATGTATTGGACGCCTCCATTCTTCTGGCGTCCCGCTATCCCTCCCCTGGTTGCTACGCTCCAACCAGGGGACTCCCGCGAACACGTTGAAGGTTAAACGGTTGTTAGCGAAGCGGGGCGTAGCCCAGGTTGAAGGTTCAAAAAAGTTGGAAGTTAGAAGGTTGAAAGAAGGAAGATAACTTGCTAACCTGCCAACTTGTAACCTGCTAACCTACCAGCCTGTAACCGATTTACTCCCTCACCTGTACCGCACGACTGCCCTCACCTGTATCTTGTGGCTTTATATAGGCAATGGCATGACGCCAGATCAGCATGGGAGACCCATCGGAAGCGCTGATACAGATGCAACTTGGGTCTTGCCAGCGAAGCTGACCGACCAACACATCCTGGGTCAGTAGTTTGATTTCAACCTCGTTTCCTTCTTTAATGAAACCTTGAATTTGACGAACACTGGGTATCCCTGTCTCGAATTCAGCCATAATCAGTTTTTAGAGCCGGAGCTAGATATGCGAATCGAATTTACAAAGTATCACGGTCTGGGCAATGACTTCATTTTGATTGATAATCGCGCCGAAACTGAACCGATTATTTCAGCAGAACAAGCCGTGAAGCTATGCGATCGCCATTTTGGGATCGGTGCTGATGGGGTCATCTTCGCTCTACCCGCACAACAGACAAGTGACTATACTATGCGAATTTTTAACTCCGATGGCTCAGAGCCAGAGATGTGTGGTAACGGGATTCGCTGTTTGGCTCAGTTTTTGGCGGATTTGGAAGGAACGAATGCTAAAACTCAGTATCGGATTCATACCTTAGCGGGTGTGATTACCCCCAAACTCGAAGGCGAAGGGAAAGTCAAGGTGGATATGGGAATGCCTCAGCTTTTGGCTGCCCAAATTCCGACAACGCTGGTTGAGGCTGACCAAAAGGTAATCAATGCGCCTTTGGAAGTGGCAGGACAAACCTGGGAGGTGACTTGTGTGAGTATGGGGAATCCTCACTGCATCACTTTTGTTGAGGATGTTGCTGCTATTCCCTTAGAAACCCTTGGCCCGCAGTTCGAGCATCACTCCGTTTTTCCCAAGCGCACGAATACGGAATTTATTCAAGTCGTGCGCCCAGACTACCTCAAGATGCGGGTGTGGGAACGGGGCGCTGGAATCACCTTGGCTTGTGGTACAGGGGCTTGTGCTTCTGTAGTAGCGGCAGTGTTAACCGGAAAGAGCGATCGCAAAGCTACAGTTGAACTTCCTGGGGGTTGTCTGGAAATTGAATGGTCAGAGCATGACCAACGAGTTTACATGACTGGGCCGGCTCAACGAGTATTCACAGGTCAGATCTAGGTGCGAATGTAAGGAACAAGAGAGTTAGCGATCGCTTTTTTGAGATGCGATCGCTGCTGGCTATTGTGTCAACTACGACGCAAGCCCACATCGCTTTTAAAGCATGGAGTTCTCAAAAAGGAACACATAAAAGGAGCGATCGCTCTTTTATCTAAAAAGCGATCGCTATCCCTCACTCTCAATTCCATTCAACAGGCGATCGCATTCTTAAAGAAGACCTCAGTTTAGACCGAAGTTTCCCCAGACGCACACTGTTGTCTAGACAAATACAAACCGCTCCAATCCCACATTGGTCGCGTCTTGCACAACAGCAATTACATCTTCACCATAGAAAATCAAGGTATCTAGAGCGGAGCTGCCTTGCCAGTTGGCATAACCCAGAGAGTAAGAAGTACCATTATAAGACGCTGTATTAGCAGAGCCACTAACTTCAATCCAATCACTGCTGGTATTCCAGTCTGTAATCGTGGCGTAACCCGATCCTTGATAAGAGACTCCCCAAGAACCACCCAGAATGAAGTAGTCACCTCCGGCTCCACCTGTTAAGGTATCAAATTCTGCGCCAGTAGTTGCATAACCATTAAGTCGGTCAATGCCATCTCCGCCAGAAAGCGAGTCGTTGCCAGTTTCACCCAACAGAGTGTCGTCGCCAGTTCCACCAACTAGAGTATCGCTGCCATTACCACCAGTAAGAGAGTCATTACCAGACCCACCTGTGAGAAAGTCATTACCATAGTCGCCATAGAGAGAGTCATTGTCCGCACCACCATCAAGAGAGTCATTCCCGTAACCGCCAATTAGAGTATCGCCGCCATCACCACCAATTAGAGAGTCATACCCATCACCACCAGATAGGTAGTCATTGTCCGCACCACCATCAAGAGAGTCATTCCCATAATCGCCATAGAGGCTGTCATTCCCCAACCCGCCAATTAGAGTATCGTTGCCATCACCACCAGATAGGTAGTCATTATCTGCACCACCATCGAGAGAGTCATCCCCAGACTGACCATAGAGATAGTCGTTGCCGTCACCACCAGACAGCGTGTCGTTGCCGCCATAGTAGTAGTAACTATCGCCATAAAGAGTGTCATTGCCTTGTTCCCCAGTTAAGGAATTGTTGGAGTAATTACCGGTAATGACATTGTCCAGGCTGTTGCCGTAACCGTAGGAAGCAGAGCCATAGAGGTAGAGATTTTCTACATTGTTTCCCAGGGTGTAGTTGACATAAGAATTGACCGTATCGGTGCCTGCATTGGCTTCCTCAGTTACGCTGTCCGAGGCGCTATCGACGTAGTAGTAGTCGTTGCCATCGCCACCAGACATCGAGTCATTGCCAGTACCGCCATAGAGAGTATCGTTACCACCTTCGCCCTTGAGGGTGTCATTGCCATCTGCGCCATATAGGTAATTGCCAGAGTCAGTACCAGTAATGACATTGTCGAGGCTGTTGCCATAACCGTAGTAAGCATTGCCAGTTAAGGTGAGGTTCTCTACATTGTTCCCTAAGGTGTAGGAGAAAAGCGAA
>JBFLZA010000259.1:0-11575 GCA_040756535.1 Cyanobacteriota bacterium | reverse complement strand
TAACCAAGTTAAAGGGTCGGTCTTTAACGCGACGGCGCTGATAGGGCACAATGTCATCACCGAAGTTCTGGCGATATTCTTCGCTATCGACGACAGCATCGATAAAGCCATCTAATCCCTTCGTCGCAATCACAATCGACCAAGCAATTCGCTCGTCTTTGCTGTAAGTCGCACGTCCGAGAAATCGCTTGAAGGTGATATCCACTAAGCGATAGTTGTCATTCGTTTCTGCTACCTGTGTGCGGTAAACCTCAGTTTTCCCCAGACCTCGAACGAACTCCCGAACTGAAATCGCACGATTTTTTAGCTGAGATTCGAGGAAGGGTTGGCGATATTTTTCCAGAATTAAATGTTCGCTGAAAATTTGGCGGTAGCCTGCCCAAATGATCTCTTTGAGCTCGAACTCTGAGCTTCCGGGCGTGAGTCGGTAATATTGCAAGTCATCGTCGTTGGGGACTTCGTAGCCCTCAACGCGCTGATTCTGAGTAATGGGTTTATATTCAAGTAGAGGTATTGCCATTTTATTCTTTGTGTGGTAAAGAGAATAAGGCTCTATTTTTAGCTATCAGCCATGCAGTGACAAAGAAGGCTCTTAATCACTAAGCAATCTGTACTAAAGCGCTGCATTACGCTAACGCTCTGACAGATTGCAACTGCTGTTTAGCTAGTAAGACCCGTGCAAGCACGGCTTTTTGAGTTTCGGATGAAAGCATTTGCTCCAACCGACTTTGGATGGGTTCCAGCGTCTGTGCTGCCTGGGTTGCCAACTTATGCAAGCCGACAACGGCAGCGTAACGATTCGCCCAATCTCCATCTTGGGAAACCTGGGTAAGCGTATCAAGGGCTTTGGTCTGAGCATCTTGCACCTGTTCGGGTTTCAGGTTATGCCAGTGCAGGTTTCCCAGTCCTTTGGCAGCCGCACGACGCACACTGGGAGCGAAATCGCTCGCCGCTGCGGTTACCAAGACATCTAAAGCGCGGGGGTCAGCGATCGCAGCCAATGCTCTGATGGAATAGGCTCTGGCCCCGTAGTTGTACTCGTCCAACTGTTCCAAAAGCGGCCCTACAGCGGGTTCCCCCAGTTTGATTAGCCCTTCTACGGCTGCCACCGCTGCCCCTGGATTGTTGTAGCCCAATACAGCAATCAGGGCAGGAATTGCTTCCTCTGACTGCTGCGCTGCCAGTGCCTGCACGGATTCTACAAGATTACGGGCAGAATCCGCTTTTTCAACAGCCTGAATCAGTTCTTGGGTACGGGCAGAATCGGTCATTCGTCGTTGGTTAGGGGTTAGTGATTAGGGGCTAGTTGTTAGTCGCCAGTGGCAACCCACCTCTAACAACCAACAACTAACCACTAACGAATCTACAAAAGGGAATCCATCAGGTTCATCACCCGGATGGCGTCATCGGAAAGCGTATTATTCTCCACTAAGCTCAGTTGATGTTCCAGCAGTCCTTTAAGCGCAATCAGCTTAAAACTATTTTCTGCTGGAGCAGTAGCGATCGCTTCGGCAGCGGGTAAATAACCAATTGCCCCCAAATCCGATAGAGCCACGCGGCGCAGTACAACATCTGACCCTTGCAAGGCTTCCACTAACGGTTTCCCATAGGTATTATCCCCCGTTAATTGGTACATGGCTCGCGTTGCCGCATACCTTACTCGTTGGATTGAGTGTTCTAAAAAGGGTTGGATTAGGGGGATTGCCTCTTTGGCTTGCAGGGTGCCCAGTGCTTCCATGATGGCTTCACAGGGCTGTCGCAGGTGGGGGAGTCCGGGGACTCGTTCGGCAGTAGCCACTCCCTCCTCGATCAGTCGCATTAGGGCGGGGATAGCCGCTGAATCTCCCAACATTTCTAACGATTGGGCAGCGGCTTCTCGCACATAAAAGTCGGAACACTCTAAGCAACGGATTAATCCCGGAACGGCCCTCCGGTCACCTAACTTACCGAGTGCCCTAGCAGCATTGCGCCGCAGGGGGTATCCTCCTAGTTCTGTGCGATCCGCCTCATCTTCTAGGGCTTCAATCAAGGCATCTACTACTGTGCTTGAAGAGACACGGAACTTACCCAACCACCATGCGGCGTAATAGCGGAGACTTAAATCTGTGCCGCGCAAGTTGGCAATTGCTTCTTCTACGGTTAGTGGTGCTGCCGCCTCACTTGACGCCTCTGGATTGAAATCCTGCATTCCTCTAAGCTTGGGCTGTTTCAGCAGTTAACGGCTCGATTTTAACGATTCTGCCACCCATACGGGCAATCCGCCGCATTTCTTCATTCATCCGAGAGTATGGCACCGTGAGGAAGACGCTGCCACTGTTGCGAATCTCGTAGCTATTCTTGTCGTTTTCGTTGTTTTGACGCAAACCGACAACTTCATAACGAAAGACACGGCTAGAGGCTGAGTTGATACCACCGTTTCCGGTTGCTGTTTGACCGAACATCGTTGTGATAGCTCCTGTAAAGTAAGTGACCAGAGATTGGGAATTAGGAATTGGGGATTGGAGAGTAGAGATTGGAGAATGTTTTTCCCCCCAGTCCCTAATCCCCAGCCCCCAGTTCCTACTTAGGCAGGTGTTATGCTGACGATTTTTCCGCCTTGGCGCTGGATTTGCTGCATTTTGTCCGATAAGCGCTCGTAAGGCACGATAAAGACATTGCTGCTGCGGCGTAGCTTGGGATAGCCCGGTCCGCGCAGACTGGTTACTTCAATGCGATAAATGCGATCGCCTTGTCCAACTGCATTACCCAGTGCGCGTTGAGGAGCTACATCTCTAGCCGCTTGGAAAGACCAGGCAGCGTTGCTGCCAGAAGGGCCAACAATGCTAGACGCTTTATTCATGGCTAAATCCCGCGCTAAGCGAGAGCTTTTGCCTCCGGATTGGGAGCGATCGCTATTGGCATAACCGCGATACAGTTTGAACATGCGGTTAAAGCCAACCGTTTTTTGTCCCGGTTGTGTTACAAAGCCCCGATAGTAAGGAACAATGCTGTCGCCAAAATTGCTGGTATACTCTACCGAGTCGATGTAAGAATCGATTTCTGCGTCATAGCCCTTTTCATGATAAAGGTCGAGGTGGAAGACTACCTCTGCCTCATCGTAAGGGGCACGACCCAAAAGGTGTTTGTAATTGAGTTCAATAAACCGGGTTTGGAAATTGTTGTAGAAAAACTTGGTTTTGTATAGCTCTGACTTAGCAACGCAACGCACAAATTCGCGCACGCTAATGTTTCCATCGCGCAGCAGCGATTCAGCGCTAACGAGTCGCTCTGATTTCATCAAATAGTCATTGCCCAAAACCTGCCGATAGACGGCACGTATTACCGCTTCGATCTCGTCTTTACTCGCATTAGGGCGTAATTCAATCCTTGGCGCATCACTAAACGCTTCAGTGCCTAGCCGCGAGGCGGCCGCTGTAATTGCCATTTGTTTATTTCTCCCAACAAGCAAGCTTCTTAAAATTTACGGGTCAAGGGTTAGGTATCAGCTTTTGATCTTTTTGTTTCCCTCTTGCCTGACTTCGTTTCCCTTTCACCGCTTTCCTCTCACAGCGAGAGATTTTTACCTTATTTAGATACAACAAAGCCCGGAGAGATAAGCAGCTGAAGCACTTCCTTTAAGCGTTTCACCTGCATACCTTTCCGGGCATGCACCTGAAAATTAGCTCAGGGCGTTAATCGCGTAATCGAGGTAGGTATTTGCTTCGTTAGCAGCTTGACCACTCAGACCATGGTTGGCCTTGATGTGCTTGAGAGCTTCAACGTACCAGCTAGGAGACAGGTCAAATGCACGGTTGATTTCATCCAAACCGGCAACGAGGTACTCATCCATTGGGCCAGTGCCACCAGCAATCAGGCAGTAGGTCACCATACGTAGGTAGTGACCGATGTCACGAGAGCACTTGGACTTACCACGGCTGTCAGAAGCATAATTAGCTCCCTGCATTTGGGTGGTGTAGGGGAACTTCTGATACACGGCATTAGCAGCACCGTCGATCAAGCTTTGCGCTTTGCTGGTCAGAGCGCGAGCAGCTTCCATGCTGGCAGAAGCACGCTCAAAGCGACCACGCACAGCTTGCAGTTCAGTGTTGCTTAAGAAGCGGCCTTGGGTATCAGCAGCAGCGATCACTTCAGTAATTGGAGTCTTCATTCTTGGCGTATCTCCCTATTGGTTTCAAGTTTTTTTTAGCTTTCAGTGATTATTAGGCAACAGCTGCAGCAGCGCGATCGAAGTAGCCAGAGACTTCAGACACTAGCTGGTTGCAATCACCTTGGGTGATACCGTTGGGGTCATTAGCGATCCGGACAGCAGCATCCTTCATTTTTTGAACGCCAACAGCCACGGAAGAACCAGGAGTACCCAGAGCTTGATAGGTTTCACGCAGACCGTTGAGGCAGCGGTCATCCAGAACACTGGAGTCACCCGCTAGAGTAGCGTAGGTAACATAGCGCAAAATGATTTCCATGTCGCGCAAGCAAGCAGCCATGCGACGGTTGGTGTAAGCATTACCACCAGGAGAGATTAGCTGGGGTTGCTCTTCAAACAGGGCGCGAGCCGCATCGGTCACGATAGAGGAGGCGTTGCTGGTAATCCGGTTAACAACATCAAGGCGCTTGTTGCCATCTCTGACCATACCGGTGAGGGCATCAAGTTGCTCCATGCTCAGGAACTCACCTTTGGAATCAGCCTGAGAAACGACCTTTGCGAAGGCGTCTAACATGAACGAATTCTCCTGCTTACTTAAGTTGGGTTGTGATTAAAATTTGGATAAACCAAGCTCACTCAAAATTTTGAATGAGATTTTTGTAGAGAACAAAAGCAGACGTTCGTATAAAACACTGATTCAAATTTGCTCACTCCCGCCGCCTGTTACTCCCTATGAAGTAACAAAACAAACATTCGCGAATTATGAGAAAAATTGATTCTTTTATGAGAAGTGGGCAAGCTTGATAAATGGTGTTTTATTTAACTTTTGTCTGTTATTGAGCCCTACAGGTAACTTTTATACAACGCCATCAATGCTTTATTCGTTACGATTTGTTAAGTTTTTAGGTTTTGGCTATTAATTGCCTTAAATCCTTACAGGGAAACGGTTTCCTCTTTTTTATGAAAGCTCTTTAAGTATATTTGCTTAAGTAGATATGCTCAAAAAATATCCTGATTCATAAATTTATATTTTCTTAATATTTAATGAAAATTATACTGTTCAAGCAATTCAGAGTTTTGTATCAATGGTGGTCGAGCCAGGTTTTGTAAATTTTTTTAAACAAATATTTTGAAGTTCCAGGCCTTTCCACCTACTTTGCCCGCCTCAGAGAGGTCAAAAATGCCGGGGGTGGGGATATTTGAGGAGTGAAATTGAGAGGTGCCACGCTCCGCATCTCATCGGAAGCCCTCATATCCATAAAGAAAAATCCCCACTTCTAGCGGGTGGAGCTTGAGAAAAAGATTTTCTTGACCACGGTCAAGATGCTTTCTGAGGGTAAAGCGGTTGCGCTCCCCGTGATCAAAGAATCTCCGCACTTCTAGGGCGGAGAGTGTCAACAACAGGACTTACACACAATTCTGCATTAGACCCAACACGTAGAGTAAGGTGCGTTGCACGCGCCCTAAAAGTAGAGTCGAGGTGGAAGTCATAAACTTCCTATCTATTGGGGTTGAACTATAACTCGCTATATCGGCTCTCATGCCGTGTTAAGGCGAACCTGCACGACTTTATCTTTTTCTCGGGTTAATGCTTGTTGCAAAGCCGCAAGAGCCTCAGGAGAGGCAATTTTTTGGAGTGAAACCACTGCTGCCTAACGGAGTGCTCAATCCTCGGTATTGAGCAAAGCCCAAGTGAGCTTCTCTACAGCCCATTGAGTAATCTTTAGGTTAGTAGATATACCAAACAAGGATGGTTTAGAGATGAATTAGCAAATCATCAATTGCACTTAGCAAAGCTTGGCTTTTTTGCTGCTTGGTAACCTCATCTAAAAGGTCGCTATCGAGAACCACTTCTAAAATTCTCTTCAAGTTCATTATTAGTGAACCGACGCTCTAGCTCAGGGCATTAATATTAATTGCATAGTTGAGGTAGATATTGGCTTCGCCAGCTACATCACCGCTAAGACATGATTGTCATTCGATTTTGGATGCAAGAATTTTGGATTGACCCCACGGATAAATCCGGAGGCTCGAAACAAGGAAAATTTTTCTTTCTCTCCACGGCTCAATTCGGGGGCTTGTATCCAGCTTTGGAGTTGGTCAAAGGACAAATTCTAGAACTGCGACGTACCAGTTAGGTGACAAACTGAGAGCACTGTTCAATTCATTCTTTTTCTCCTATATATTGCTTTGCTTTGTACAAGAAATGAGTTAGAAATTGGTGTTAAAAATCGTTATTTCAAGCAACAGCCGCAGCAGCGCGATCAAAATAACTCGCTAACTCAGACATCAGTTGGCAGCAATCTCCACGAGTGATGCCATTGGGGTCATTTGCGATCGCAACCGCAGCATCCTTCATTTTTTGGATACCAGAGGCGACGACATTACCCGGAGTGCCCAAAGCTCGGTAAGTTACGCGCAGGGGGTCTGACTTATTTTCTTTTTAGATTCTTAATATCAAAAAAATCTACCTAGAGACAGATGAATAAATTTGTGCCAAACTATCGGTGCTGACTTAGTTCACAATCCAAGTTCAAGAATGGGTGCAAGCGGCTTCTTGTCGCCCTTGAAAAACGGCAGTCTGAAAAAAGCTGGATTTTGAGTGAGCAGCAAATTTCACCGTCTGTCTGGAAGCGATGCTCAATATTACTTGGAAAGTTACCCCCTGTCCGAAATGCCATCATGTTGCTGTCACAAGTCAGGATGGATTTTTCGGGTGCCTGAAGTGTAGGAAGAAGCCCCAAGCTCAAGCGCAGGAGTCATTACACGGAAGTTGTGTTTTTTGTGGTGATCCCCTGATTATGTTGATGGAGGCTTGCCTGAGTTGTGGAAATCAGCCGAGACATTAACCGAAAATTGGGAACTCGGTTTGCAGGGAAAGCTGATTGAGGGTTAGCTTAATCGCCCCAGCCCCACACCAAATTTATGAGTTGATGCTGGAAGCGATGTCACTTTGGAGAAGCACTCCGTCGTCGGAGGACTTCCAATAGGGTGGTAAAGGTCTTGGGCAAAGGCGCAGCTACCTCAATCCACTCTCCAGAAACGGGATGTTGTACGGTGAGTTTCCACGCATGTAGGGCTTGACCGGGTAGATTAACACCTACAGATCGACCAGAACTGTATAGAGGGTCACCGACAATAGGATGCCCCATGAAGGCACTGTGGACACGAATTTGGTGAGTACGACCGGTTTCGAGTTGGAAGTGCATCAGGGTGTAGTTACCCAATCGTTCTCGAACTTGCCAATGAGTTACGGCAAGGCGTCCACCCTTATCTACAGGGACGATCGCCATTTTTTTGCGGTCTACAGGATGGCGTCCAATTGGTTGGTCAATGGTACCACTGTCTGTTGAGGGGGCACCGTAGGCAATACCCAAATATTCGCGTCGGGCGGTTTTAGCTTTAAGTTGGGCTTGCAGGTGTTGATGTGCTTGGTCGGTTTTTGCGATCGCAATGGCTCCTGTTGTATCCTTATCCAGTCGGTGGACAATTCCCGGCCGTCGCACACCACCAATTCCCGCCAGATTTGAGCAGTGGGCGAGGAGGGCGTTGACAAGAGTCCCGCTTTCATGTCCGGCGGCAGGATGAACCACTAAGTCAGCGGGTTTGTTGATGATGATCAGAGAGTCGTCTTCATAAAGAACATCCAATGGGATTTCTTCGGGTTCCAACTCCAAGGGTTTGGCGTCGGGGATGGTAACACAGATGCGATCGCCTATTTGCACGGTGGCTTTTTTGGACGTGCAGGCTTGATCGTTAACCTGAACCTGCCCTTGTTCGATCAGTTGTTGGATGCGCGATCGCGATAAATCGGGTAATTGCTGGGAAAGGTAGAGATCGATACGCTCTCCCTTTTCTTCGACTTGCACTCTTATTTGTGTCACAGTTGGTTTGGATCAATTCCTAGTTGTCGCAGTTTAGTGAGGCTAATCAATAAGGGCTTTTGCAAGCCCACGCTGTACTCAAAGAGTCAGTGTTGGGTTATTGACACAACCAAACTGTAGGCGCATCGAACAGAGGCGCTTTGTTATGGTAAAAACATCTATAGCAATCACTAAATGAATAGACTTCTTGCAGAAGTCGGGAACAGGCAACTCCTTAACGGGGAACAGTGAACAAGAATTGACGCAAACAGCATCATAAAAATACTTTTGCAAGAGGTCTAATGTAAGAACTTCATATTTTATCTGTGTGCATCTGTGGTTTATTTTTCTTACGAATCATTTAGCACTGCTATAGAATCTTCGTGTCTTTAGACCGAAGAAAATCAAAAATCTCGATGAGTAAACGGCTTGGCATTCTCACCAGCATAAGGGGCGACGAGGTGACCATTACCCGTAACTTGGTATTTGTAAGTAATTAATCCTTCTAACCCCACTGGGCCTCTTGGCGGCATTTTTTGGGTGCTGATTCCCACTTCCGCGCCAAAGCCATAACGGAACCCATCGGCAAAGCGGGTAGAACAGTTATGGAAGACATTGGCAGAATCGACCTGAGCAAGGAAAGTATCGGCAATGTCTTGGTCTTCGGTGACAATGGCATCAGTATGCCGAGAACCATAGGTGTTGATGTGGTCGATCGCTTCTTCCAAGGAGTCTACTACTTTAATCGAGAGAATTAAATCGTTGTACTCAGTAGACCAATCCTCTTCAGTCGCGGCAGCAATATCCGGCAAAATCTTACAAGTTTCGTCATCCCCTCGCAGTTCTACATTCCGTTTTTGCAACGCTGCCGCCGCTAGGGGCAGGAACGTTGGTGCAATGGCAGAGTGAATGAGCAGCGTTTCAATGGCATTGCAGACGGCTGGATACTGAGTTTTTGCATCAACGGTGATGTTGACTGCCTTCTCAAGCTCAGCGGCGCGATCGATGTAGAGATGACAAATACCATCGGCATGACCGAGTACCGGGATGCGAGTATTTTCTTGCACAAACCGGACAAAGGAGTTAGACCCTCTGGGAATAATTAAATCAATGTAGTCATCTAGCTGCAATAGTGCAATGGTTTCCTCTCTGGTGGTTAGCAACTGAACGGCAGCAGGGTCAATCGCCGTGGCGGATAATGCCTGATGAATGACTCTCGTGAGCGTTTCACAAGAACGAAGGGCTTCTTTGCCGCCTTTGAGGATAACGCCGTTACCCGATTTAATCGCAAGAGAAGTAATTTGAATCAAGGCATCGGGCCGCGCTTCAAAGATGACACCTAATACTCCGACTGGACAGGTAAAGCGTTTTAAGATTAATCCTTTATCCAGTTCCCGATGCATTTGCAGGGTACCAACGGGATCGGATAACTTACCTACATCTCGCACACCGTCAATGGCTGCCTTCAGCTTCGTCTCATCCAACTTGAGACGGTTATATAAGGGTTTGGCAATGCCCTCGACCTCAGCCGCTTTGCAGTCTGCGGCGTTTGCTGCCAAGATTTCTGGGGTAGCGGCTTCTAAGGCTTGAGCGATCGCTTCTATGGCTTGGTTCTTCGCCTCAGTCGGCAGCACTGCCAACTTCCGTGCCGCTTGACGGGTGGATTGAGCGATCGCAGTTAGGGGAAGATTAGCAACTTGAGAAGCGGTCATGGCTAAGAAAGGCTCAGGAAGTCTATCTGTCAAGCTTATCACTCTCCCTTGAGCTTCAGCTTCCAAGAATCTCCGAGTCTAAGGAGAACTACTGATTCCCTTTGCCCTTTTCCCTACCCGAAGGATTTGATTGGGCTTGACCCCCTACAAATCTGACCGGGACAGTAGAGACCACCATCCTAGAAACAAAACGCCACACCTGACTCCCCCAAAACAAAACGCTACACACCACCGCCCCACAACAGCATCTTTTTCGCTGGGTGTACCATCACAAGGGGTGGCAAAGCTGGGTGAGGGCAAGTGCCCCTCCGGTGCACAAGAGTCAAAGGTGAGGTCACGAAAGTGCAACCAGTTGCCTTTCACGCTCCATCCTATGCGATCGCCAAATTGATCGATGTGTTCTTTAAAATGATTGTCCAAGTGGCGCTGTTGAGGCATTTCTATATCTACAACTGCATTCCCCACAATGCTTTCCCAAATTCGCTTCTGCACAGTAAAGCCGAAGCGCCCCTTGGAGAACTTTTCCCAAAGCTGGTTGATAGTACGTAGGTCGGTCGAGGGAAATGTTTCGCTTGCTTCTCGGTCAAGCAACCCTTCTTTCTCTCGTCGGGCTGCCTCGATCATAACCTTCCTCGTTTCCTCATCTGCCTCTTTCCATTGACCTGCTGCTAGGAGGCTACGCAACCTTGTGTAATCTACTCCAACGTCTGAACGCAAGGGCAAATAAGGCAGAAGCTTGTGCCTTGCGCTTTCACCCATGCTGTTCCAGAGCAACTCATAGGCTGCCCACTGCACTGGGCCGGTTTCAGTCTTCACGATCTCAAACACCCACTCCTTACCCGGCTTGCCGAATTTCAGCGCTTGGGAAAGCACTGCAATTCTTGTTTCATCCGATTCACTAAGCAGATGGGGCTTAACTTTTTCCAGTTCACTCAAGCAACCAATCCCTGAAGATAATGATTGCTCACCCGAGACGGACTGGTTAGGGCGGGATTGGCTAAGATTTTTAGTCATCGGTTTTTATCTGTACTCTCCGTCTCTTTGCCATGATAGGCGATCGCACTCTTTTCAACGTAACCTTTTTGTCGTGTTTTTTTAGCTCCTTATTCCTTAACTTAACTTAATCAATAGCGCTATCGACTTAGTAATATCACAATGCGAGCTAACTTTGACATCTACCGTTAATCTGTGAATAAACTGCAAACGTTAGCTTTTTTTTTGAGATAGTATCTAGCCTGATCAAAGTTCAGAAAATGTATAAAATCTACACTATAGAATAGTAGTAATAACAGTTTTCTCAGCACTTCTATTTTATAGCGGTTACCAATTGGTGCAAGCAAAATTGATTGTATGGGCTAAAGATTTAGTAGCCCGTACTGTATTCTCTCCAAAGGAGAAGTGCTATATCTGCCGCCGTCGCACCTCAAACTGGGTATTAATTACATTTAAATTAACTTCAATGAACGGTTGTACTGATTTGGAACCTCTTTATATTTTCCAGGTGGAAATAATGTAGAACTGTAATTTCTTTTACTGAATTTTGTATAAGAATTGTTTCTATCATTACAAAAATTGCCATCTTGTGCCTTCTACTCCGCCGACGGAGCATTTCCAGGAACATCAGCCAGTAGGAATCGGCAGCTATCTGTAAGGCGTGTTGCCTACAGAAAAAATAACATCTTAAGTGGCATCTATCCTGAGATGGGTTTTTGAACTTTTACGAATTCTCCGTGACGCCCCTTGTATCCATAAGTATTGATGGACGCATGACCTACTCTTTTTTTGAACGGAGATGTCTATGTCACTCCAAGCTGGTTTAGAAGCCCTGAAACAAGAACGTTATCGAGATGCCGTTC
>JBFLZA010000258.1:0-11580 GCA_040756535.1 Cyanobacteriota bacterium | reverse complement strand
ACTTGTTCTTCAGTTCGTGGTGGTTGGGCAACTGAGCAACAGCCGCCGTTTGATTGACAATCATCTCCACCAGCTTCCGTGTCAGACGGGGCGAAATCGCCTCGCCCTCTTCCGATTCGGTGACAATGACTTCACCCGAACGCCCATCCAAGCGAATTGGCAGCCGTAAGTCGGGGCGCATCCTTCTTGCAGTAGAAGCGCGACTGTTGCGATCGAAAGGGAAGCCCACCAAATCCAATTTACACGTCGCGTTGGCGTAGCTTGCGCTTTGGGCAATCACTACTCCTCGATCATCAAGTACTACAACCCTTGCACCCAAGAGTTCAGAAATCCGCTCAGTAACCACATTGGCAACCCGTTCAAACTGTCTAGTCCCTAAGATCAAGAGATTCCTCCTCACTGCTTTACGCGTTGCTTTGGATCAGGCTCAACAGCAACTGACAAGTTAAATGCGCGATCGCTTGTGATTACGCTGCACACTTTCCCCTTCCCTAAGCCACATAGACATCTTCCTTTTTCAATAGCTCGAAAGCTTGAGTAATAGCCAATTCCGGTGTAATCCCTGTTACAGGGGATACAACTCGATGGCGATCGCGATCTAAGGGTGCCCAGCGATTGGGATCGGATTGAGTAAACATCACCACACTTGGCACCCGCAACGCTGCCGCCAGATGAGAAACCCCCGTATCATTGCAAACCAGCAATCGGGCATCATTTAACAGTGCAGCCATGGCTCCCAAACTCGTGCGACCGGCTAGAGTGATGCTGGGAGTTTTCATCATCGAAGCAACTGCCTTACACAGCTCAACCTCCTGTTTTGAGCCAGTGAGTACCACCCGTAGCCCTAATGACTGCGCGATCGCATCTGCGACAGATGCAAATCCCTCCGGTTGCCAGCAACGCATAGGAGTACTCGCACCCGGATGAACGCAGACATACTGCCCCTTGGCAAGATTGCAGACTTCATCAATGGCAAGTAGTTCTTGTTTGTCCTCGTCATTCAGTGGAAATTCAAGTTCCTCCCCTTGAGCAGGTATCCCCAAAAATTCCAAAAGCCGCAGATAGCGCCGCACTTCTGATTCTTGGGAAAGATAACGGAGAAAGCCGTTTTCATCCGGGCAATACTGGCCGGGTAGGAAAAAACCCGCGTTGAAGCGGGCACCCAATAGCATCGTCAATGGGTTTGTAATCGTACCGCTACCGTGCAGTTGAATCGCTAAATCGAAATGCTCATTGTGCGCCTGTTGAAAGAAAGTGGGGAGTTGTTGGAGTTGTGGGGGTTGCTCTGGTAGTCCCGGATAGCCTGGAAATTCCCAAAGTCTATCTAGATAGCGGTTAAAGCGTTTGACTAACAGCTTTACCGATGGTAGTCCAATCAGGACAATCTCCGCTTGAGGGTATGCCACCCGTAGCGATCGCAAAGCAGGAACGCTACACAGAAAGTCACCCAGTCCCCCAAGCGCACGTAAAACCGCAATGCGCTTTAGGGGACGTTCTTCAAATTGATGAATCTGATTCACGAGCTTAGCTTGCAAAAACAACTTCACGCATCCTTATTTTTGAGTTAAAAATTATCAATTAGAAATTGAAAATAATTTTAATTCCGACGAATCCAGCTATTTTTACCCTTCCAAGTGCAGACTTTTAAAAGTTTTACCACGGGACTCAAACCCAATTTTTAATTCACAATTCATAATTCATAATTCATAATTTATAGAAACTTTGATGGAGTGCAAGCCATCCTGATGGGGTTTTTCGCTTTCTAGGACATTAACTGCTACTGATTGATTCAGCTTCCATCCTAAGAATGAGCTAAAAGTTAAGCTATCCTGTAATACTCGCTACTCTTTTTCCTGAGGTTGGTGTTCTCAAGCCGTTCTCGCTTTGCTAAATTCAGTTACTCTGTTTTCTGGCAATGGATTTTATAGCAAAAGGCAGAAGGCTCCAAGACAGAAGGCTCTTATGTTTATTACTGGTATATGGTCGTTTGGGCAGTTAAATCTGTCCTAAGCTTTATGGCGACAGCTATATAATTCATAATTCATCATTCATAATTCTCAAAAGGTAGTTTCAACGTTGAGTGAAAACGAGACAGATGTTGTTGTGATTGGTAGTGGGATTGGCGGTTTGAGCTGTGCTGCGCTTTTGGCACGGTATGGCTTTGAGGTAACCGTCTGCGAAAGCCACTCTATCCCCGGAGGTGCGGCACACGCGTTTGAGCGCAATGGATTCAAGTTTGATTCTGGGCCATCGCTCTACTCAGGTTTATCCTATAGCCCTTCAGCCAATCCCCTGCGGCAAGTGCTGGATGCTATTGGCGAAAAGCTGCCTTGTGTGACTTACGATACATGGGGATGCTGCCTGCCGGAAGGGGATTTTGATACATCGGTGGGTGCCGATCAATTTTGTGAGGTGCTGATGAGGTTCCGGGGTGAGGATGCTGTGGTTCAATGGCGTGAGCTTCAGCGTGTAATGCAACCCCTCGCTAGTGCTGCTACGGCAATTCCACCTGCGGCTTTGCGCTTTGATTGGGGTGCTGCGATCGCATTTAGTCGATTTGCTCCATCTCTGTTGGGCCATGCGGCAAATGTGATCAAGCTAACCGGGCCGTTCTCACGGATTATGGATGGCGTTGTTCAAGACGCTTTCACCCGCAACTGGCTCGACTTATTGTGTTTCCTCCTCTCCGGACTGCCTGCTAATGGTACGAGTGCGGCGGAAGTAGCGTTTATGTTTGCAGAATGGTATCGCCCTGGTGTGGTGCTGGACTATCCGGTGGGGGGGAGTGGTGCTCTGGTTGAGGCATTGGTGCGAGGATTGGAACGACACGGCGGACGGTTGATGCTGAATGCTCATGTTGAGCAAGTGCTGGTAGAAGGGAACCGTGCGGTGGGGGTGCGTTTGCGGGGTGGAAAAGAAATGCGATCGCGTCGGGCAGTCGTTTCCAATGCCTCAGTGTGGGATACACTCAAGCTACTACCAGCAGGCGCTGTACCCAAACGATTTCGGGAAAAGCGACAGGCAACACCGGAGTGTGATAGCTTCATGCATCTCCACTTAGGCATTGATGCACAAGGACTGCGCCCAGACCTTGCTTGTCACTATATTGTGGTTAATGATTGGGAAAAGGGGGTTACAGCTCCTCAAAATGTCGTGCTGGTGTCGATTCCCTCAGTTTTAGATTCATCTTTAGCACCAGCAGGGAAGCATATGATTCATGTTTACACTCCTGGTAATGAGCCGTATAAACTTTGGGAAGGGATAGATCGCCGGAGTGAGGAGTATGCCCAACAAAAGCAGGTGCGTGCAGAGGTGATGTGGCAAGCGTTGGAGCGAATCATTCCCGATGTGCGATCGCGTTGCGAAGTAACACTGGTTGGGACACCCCTAACACACGAGCGCTTTCTGCGACGCCACCGAGGTTCCTATGGGCCAGCAATTCGCGCAGGAGAAGGATTCTTCCCTGGTTCTGGCACACCTCTACCAGGACTACTGTGCTGTGGAGATTCGACATTTCCTGGTATTGGTTTACCAGCGGTTGCTGCCAGTGGGATGATTGCGGCAAATACGCTTGCGCCTGTGCAGAAGCATTTAGAAATGCTGAAGGATATTGGGTGTCTTGTCTAAATTTAAGGATAAGATTCTTTTGAATTTTGAAGAGTTTAGGCTTCAAAGGGTAAGGGCACGATATATCGTGCCCCTACGAAAAACCGGTATTGAACCCAATGGAAAACTAGGGATTTGGGATTAGTTCTTATTGCTGGAAACGAGCACCAGCCCCTCTAAAGATGATCTGACCTGTTGGACTACCTGTAAGGAACTGTACGTGAACGGCAATCACTAGTCCACCCCCCATCTGTTGGTTTGGGTTATCAAACTGCCGATCGACAATCTGATCCGTCAACATGACATTTTCGCTGTAAATCAAATTTCCACCATCACGGAAGTGAATAAGGTCTATTCTGGCGTTTTCATTGACTTCAGCACGGAGGCGAACATATTGCAAAAATACGCTGATGTCATCTTCAAGAACAGTTGGGGTTGGGATAGCAATATGAAACCAGTTGTTAGTATTAGCACGCTGTCTAATGAGTGTTCCCCAACCTGTATGTCGAATTAGCTCCGCCTGCTCAGGAAATTCGACGATCGTATACTGCTCCGTGTGTCCAAAAATCAAATCTTGCCATTTTTACTTTTCCTCGATTGCTAATTTATGCTGTGTTTTTAGTTACCTTTTCAGGCTCCTATTGCTGTTATATTTGCCTTTAAAAGGCTATTACTCACCGTTACTTTTACAAAGCATAAAAAAGCCGTTTAACAAACCCATATCTGATATCATGTCCGGCAGATTAACCCTAATACAAGCATCTCGTTGGGCGGGTTTTGATGGAAGACTTATCTGTGGGTCTTGATAAATTGTCGCTATACCCGCCCCTACACATATTAGGGGTGTTTAACCGGACATAGTATGACACAGAAATCATTTTTTTTCACTATTAAATAAGTGAATTTTTAAAACAATCCTTTTTCATATCTTCTTTAAAAGAAGAGATTTATAGCAATTTTTGTTTGCCGACAATACAGTAGGGGCACGGCAATGCCGTGCCCTCAAAAATAACTTTGTATAGATAGCTTAAGTGCAATTCCTCTTTTTTCTATTACCTAAATTCCCAATCCCGGCATAGTTCTTCAAAACGTCCAGATGGGTGTACGGCACAGTTCAAAGCATCTCTACCGTAGTAATAGCGGCATACTTTGCACGGTTTGGTGCGCTCTAATTTTTCTAGCAAAATTCCCCAGCTTTTCTGAACCTTATCTCGATACTGACATCCTAAAGTGTGATTTGGCTCAAGTTGCAAAGCTTGCTCAAAAGCAGCAAGGGCGTAGTCGTACAAGCGAATAATGGGTGTACCATATTCAGTCCACGGCTCGGAACAGCATTCATAGAGTTCAATGATTTTGAGAATGGCAATCCCATACTCTGTCCAAGCATCGGCAGAAACAGACTTATGCCAACGTTTAGCCTCGACTAGCAATCGTTTGATGGTGTCTAGCAGTTCTTTCGGCTGCCAAGGCTTGGTAATATAGGCTTCTGCGTGTTTGATACTCCAGTAGAGAGCAAAGTCCTGCCCCTTACCCGTCAGGAATACCACAGGGATATTCTTGGTTTCAGGATTGGCTTTGAGCAAATGGCAAACACCGTAGCCATCTATCCGGGGCATGATGATATCGAGTAACACCAAGTCAGGACAATTTGCCTGAACTTGCTCTAATGCTTCGACCCCATCACAAGCTTGAATGACATTCAGCCCACTCCAGGTTAGCTGGTTTGAGATACACTCTCTTTGGCTGCGAGAGTCTTCAACCACTAGAACTGTACTCATAATATTTACCTTTGGACTCAGGCAAGTTTCACACTAAAGGCTAATGCCCACTGATTTGACAGAGGCAGCATCAACTCAAACTTACCCATTCTGATTGAGTTTATTATCATCCGCTTTCTAGAATTCTTTTGATCGCCCTGGTTATCTCATCCGCACTCTGCTAAGGTTAAAACCCCCTCTCTCACTGTGCGTATGCCAATTCTCTGGGACTCCTTTGATAGGCCCAAAAGCAAATACTTGCTGATACTGATAGATGAGTTCCGTATATTCTCTCTTTTGTACCTCAAGTAAGACGTAAAATTTATTAAATTTGCTTAACTTTGTTGGTGTCTCAGCCTAACTTTATTACCCAGTTCCGAAATTAAGTGAAGAGTAGGTGAAATCTCTTCAATACTGGTCTGTAGTCTTTTCAATTTCTGTATGTATAACGCACAAAAACGCAGTAAAATGCAAGAAATATTGCATAAATTTAAAGCGTCTAAACTTTCATCATTATTAATTAATAGTGGTCTTTATTGGCTCTACTCTAGGGGCTTCTCCTATGGAAAATTGCAGTCAGTGATACTCTCAAGGGTGTAAGGAGAACAACATGAAAAAGGAAAATTTGAACATCTTACAACTTTGGAATATGAGCTTTGGATTCCTCGGCATTCAGTTTGGCTGGGGTCTGCAAATGGCTAATATGAGTGCTATTTTCGAGCATCTGGGGGCTCGTGCTCATGAAATTCCTATCCTTTGGATTGCGGCTCCCTTTACGGGTTTAGTCGTCCAACCGATTATCGGGACTATGAGCGATCGCACTTGGGGCCCTTTGGGTAGGCGGCGGCCTTACTTCCTTGTGGGTGCTATTCTTGCATCCATTGCCCTTGTCCTGATGCCTCATTCCTCAACACTGTGGATGGCGGCGGGACTGCTGTGGATTTTAGACACGTCTGCAAATATCAGCATGGAGCCATTTCGGGCGTTTGTTGGGGATTTGCTCCCCGAAGAACAGCGCACTCAAGGATTTGCCATGCAAAGCTTTTTGATTGGTATCGGTGCGGTATCGGCCGCTGCATTCCCGTGGATTTTAAATCATGTTTTTGGTATCTCTAGCACCAGTATCAACGGCCAAAAGATTCCCTTAACAGTGGAACTGTCGTTTTATGTGGGAGCAGCGATGTTCTTGGGAACCGTGCTGTGGACGGTAGTGAGTACTAAGGAACATCCCCCAGAAGATATGGAAGAGTTTAGGCAAGAACAGGCACAACGAGGCGGAGTTCTCAACACCTTTCGAGAAATTGGGGCAGCTTTGCAAGAAATGCCGCTCACGATGCGACAGCTAGCTTGGGTGCAGTTCTTTACCTGGATTGGTTTATACTGCTTTTTTCTGTATTTTCCCACCGCTGTCGCTCACAATATTTTCGGTGCGATCAATGAAGGTTCACCGCTTTATAATGCTGGCATTGAATGGGCAGGAATTTGTATAGCTGCTTACAATGCTGTCTGCGTCATGTTTTCGTTTGTGTTGCCTCGTCTAGCACAAGCAACCAGCCTCAAAGTCACTCATAGCTTTTGCTTGCTCTGCGGTGCGGCAGGTTTACTCTCACTGCTGACAATTACGAACCAATATCTCCTCTTTCTACCTATGGTGGGTATTGGCATTGTTTGGGCAGGGGTTTTGGCGATGCCTTATGCTATTTTGGTTGGTTCTCTCCCGTCTGAGCGCAGCGGGATTTATATGGGAATCTTCAACTTCTTTATTGTGTTGCCACAGATTGGTGTGTCACTTGGCTTTGGTTGGGTGATGGAAAACATCCTCGATAATAATCGCCTACTCGCCGTTGTCTTCGGCGGTGCCTTCCTCATTGTTGCTGCTTTACTCATGCAACGGGTGGAAGCCGTGGAAATTGAGGAAGAACTCTCTGAAGTTGAGTTTTCAGAGGAACCCGCAGTGGAAGTTTAACGGGGAACTTCTCATATCAAATCCGCTTTTATAACCCCCCTTCAATGAAAGGGTTTGTTCTCCCCTATCTCCCCCATCTCCCCCAGCTCCCTCAGCTTCCCCATCTCCCCCAGCTCCCCCATTAAGATAATGGCATCGACAGGTGAGACACACAAAACGTTAAAACAGTTACAGCCAGATGTACTAATCAGCGATATTTGGAATCCCGAATCTGGATGGCTAGGGTAGAAAGGAACCGCGATGTCTAATCAGTTTTCTCAAAGTGCAACCGCCACTTGGCTCATCGGCGGCGGTGAGATGGGAGCGCTTATGCGTGCTTTCGACTGGTCAAAAACACCCGTGGGAGCGATCGCATCTTGGTCACCTAGCCTACGCACAACGGTTAGCCTGCTTTTAGCGTCCAGGTATCCAATGACACTGATTTGGGGCCCAGACTTAATCCAGTTCTACAACGACGGCTATATGCAGCTTTTGGGTTCCAAGCATCCGAGTGCCTTGGGTAGGCCTCATCGGGAAACTTTTCCTGAAGTCCTTGATACGGTTGGCCCCATGATCGAGAGCGTGATGACAACGGGAGTGCCGAATTGGGAACCCGAACAACTCCTCGTTCTGGAACGGGAGGGTTACCTTGAGGAGTGTTACTTTACCCTTTCCTATAGTCCAGCCTGCGACGAGATGGGGCAAATTGCCGGAATGCTCTGCGTTTGCAGCGAAACAACCCAGAAAGTTCTCGGTGAGCGCCGTCTGCGTCTGCTGAGAGATTTGGCCTCCCGGACTTCTGAGGCGAGAACGCTGGAGGTAGCGTGTCAAGACATAACAGATGCGATCGCAGAACACCCCTTTGATGTGCCGTTTGCCCTAATTTACCTACGAGAACCTGATGGAACCAGTCTCGCTCTACAGGGTGCTGTCGGATTGACACAAGGCACGGCTAACAGCCCGCTTAAGTTGAACCTTGAAGAACTTGGCACAGATACCTGGTCGCTGAAACAGGCGGCTAGCGGTGAAACCATCCTAGTTGAGAAATTAGGTTCTCATCAGCTACCAGGCGGGCCTTGGGAAGAGCCATCACACTCAGCCCTCGTGCTGCCGATTCCCTCCTCAAACCAGGAACCCCCGATTGGTGTGCTGGTTGTTGGAATCAGCCCTCGGCGTGCCCTTGATGAAGGCTATCGCTCGTTCTTCGAACTGTTGGCGGGGCAAATTGCCCTGGCGATTACCAATGCCCAAGCGTATGAACAGGAACGCAAGCGAGCCGAATCCCTGGCAGAGTTAGATCGGGCTAAGACAACTTTTTTCAGTAACGTCAGCCACGAATTCCGCACACCCCTCACGCTGATGTTGAGGCCAGTAGAAGATGCCTTGGCAGACACGGATGACCCCCTCTCATCCAAGCAGCGAGAGCGACTTGAGTTGCTACAGCGCAATGGGCTGCGATTGCTCAAGCTAGTCAATACCCTATTAGATTTTTCTCGCATTGAGGCAGGACGTATTCAGGCAGTTTATGAACCGACTGATCTGGCGACGTTGACCACCGATTTAGCCAGTGTCTTTCGTTCTGTGGTTGAACAGGCAGGCTTACAGTTGATTGTTGATTGCCCTAAGCTACCCGAACCGATTTATGTGGATCGGGAAATGTGGGAGAAAATTATCCTCAATTTACTATCTAATGCCTTCAAGTTTACCTTTGAGGGAGCAATTGCCGTTCGTTTGTACTCGGTTGATGACTGCGTTGAGTTAACCGTTCAAGATACGGGAATTGGGATTCCCACCGAGGAGTTACCCCATCTGTTTGAACGGTTCCATCGGGTCAAAGGTGCACGGGGACGTACCTTTGAAGGCTCAGGCATTGGGCTATCTCTGGTTCAGGAACTCGTCCGACTGCATGGTGGCACAGTTCACGTCACTAGCGTCTTGGGCGAAGGCAGTACTTTCACCGTGAAGTTGCCGAAAGGATACGCACACCTCCCTAGCGATAGCTTACGGCGGGGCGAAGCCTATCACGTAGCGGGGTACGACAGCGCACTTCGCCTTGATGCTGAAGCCACACAAACTTCGACTGCCTCTGGTGCAATATCTTATGTCAAAGAAGCTTTAGGTTGGGTTTCACACCAAGGGAGTAGGCAGGATACAGGAAGCAGAACCCAGGAAGAAGTTCCCTCATCTTCCCCTCATCCATACCCTTGGGCCCGCATCCTCCTCGTAGAGGATAACGCCGATATGCGCGACTACTTGCGACGACTCCTGCAGCAATACTACGAAGTCGAAGCGGTTGCCGATGGCCATGCTGCCCTTGCTGCCGTTCGTGCCAGTGTTCCAGACTTGGTACTGAGTGATGTGATGATGCCGGGACTGGATGGATTTGGGTTGTTGCGGGAACTGCGAGATGACCCCCAGACTCGTGAAATTCCCATCTTGCTTTTGTCAGCGCGTGCGGGAGAAGAAGCTGCCGTTGAGGGATTGGCAGCAGGGGCAGATGATTACTTAGTCAAGCCCTTCAGCGCTCGTGAACTCCTTGCTCGTGTAGCAACCAACTTGAAGCTGGGGCAATCGCGCCGAGAAGCAGCCCATCGCCGCATTCACAATATCTTAGAAAGCATTACTGATGCTTTTTACGCGGTTGATTATAACTGGCACTTTACTTATATCAATCGCAGAGCCGAACAACTTTGGGGTAAACAGCGACAAGAGTTACTGGGCAAGTCGATTTGGGAGATGTTTCCTCAAGCTGTGGGGAGTGAGGCATACCAGGCACATCAGCAAGCGGTTCGGGAGCAACGGACGATTTCGCTAGAAACTCAATCTCCCGTGCTGCATAGTTGGATTGAGATGAATATTTATCCGTCACAGGAGGGTTTAGCGGTCTACTTCCAAGATATTAGCGATCGCAAACGAGCCGAGCAAGAGCGCGATCAGTTCCGTACTCAAACTGAACGCTTCTTCAACCTTTCAGTGGATATGGTTTGCATCGCGAATTTTGACGGCTATTTCACACGAGTTAATCCGGCTTTTGAAAAGGTTCTGGGATATACAACGGAGGAACTGTTATCCACCCCCTTTTTTGATTTCATCCATCCAGAAGATTTAGAAGCGACAACCGCCGAGTTGCAACAGATATCGATCGGTTATCTCACTCTTTACTTCGAGAATCGCTATCGCTGTAAAGATGGTTCCTATAAGTGGCTAGCATGGGCGTCTTCTCCTGTGCTTGAGGAAGGCGTGATCTATGCAGTAGCTCGCGACATTACTGAAAAACGCCGGACAGAAGCCTCTCTCCGAGAAACAGCAGAAAAACTTACACAAGCCAATCGCATCAAAGATGAATTCTTAGCCGTTCTTTCCCATGAGCTACGAACGCCACTCAACCCCATCTTGGGCTGGACAAGGCTGCTACAGGCGGGCAAGCTGGACGAGAAAAAGACGGCATTTGCCTTAGAAACTATTGAGCGCAACACCAAATTACAAGCCCAATTGATTGAAGATTTACTCGATGTTTCTCGTATTCTGCAAGGTAAACTCAGGCTCAAGATTTCTCCCGTCAATTTGGTCACGATGATCGAAGCGGCCCGCGAAACTGTGCGGCTTGCCGCTGAGGCAAAATCCATTCAAATTCAGACTGTCTTTGACTCTGCTGCTAGGCAAGTCAAGGGCGACTCAAACCGTCTGCAACAAGTTGTTTGGAATTTGTTATCCAACGCCGTAAAGTTTACTCCTACGGGGGGGCAAATCGAAATCAAACTAGAGCGGATTGGCTCCTATGCTCAAATCCAAGTGAAGGATACTGGTGAGGGAATTTGTGCAGAGTTTCTCCCATACATATTTGAGTATTTCCGTCAAGCTGACGGTTCGATCACCCGCAGATTTGGTGGCTTAGGACTGGGACTCGCGATCGCTCGGCATCTCGTTGAGTTGCATGGCGGCACAATTTATGCTGAAAGTCCCGGACAAGGACAGGGCGCAACCTTTACGGTTAGGTTACCGCTTCTCAAGGCAAAAGGCACACAGCAGGAGGCAAAAGGTGATTTTTGTGGCTCATCCTTCATCTGTCCTCCTTTAGAAGGCATTCGAGTCTTGGTTGTGGATGATGAACCCGATACCCTGAATCTGTTAGTTTTTGTGCTGGAGCAAGCTGGCGCGATCGTCACATCCGCTGCATCAGCGAGTCTGGCACTAGAGGCTTTCAAACAGCAGCAACCCGATTTACTGTTGAGTGATATCGCTATGCCTGAAATGGATGGCTACACGCTAATT
>JBFLZA010000257.1:0-11629 GCA_040756535.1 Cyanobacteriota bacterium | reverse complement strand
CTGTCCCGACTTGCTAGCTTTTATCTGCTGTAGAAATTGACTAATCTGCGAAAGGAGGAGATCGATACTCAGGACTCCTGCGATCGTTTTAGTTTTGTTGTAGACAGGATAACTAGAAGAGATCGATATAACGTCCGGCTTATCTTCCCACGGGTAAATTTGACTCCACAACGATTTGCCAGCTTTCACGGCATCTGTATACCAAGCCTCTGTGCGAGGTTCCCAGTTTTTGACTGCCAACAGCTTGGTGCGATTTCCCTGGTTATCTGTAGCCCAGACAAAGAGTTTACCAGGGTTAGACTTGGAAACTTCATTGATCAGCAGGCTGCCATCATTTAGGCGCTCAACTCCGATAAATTCACCGTCTTTGTTGCCAAAGGAAATGTAGCCAACATCGAACACCTGCATCTGTTTCCAAAAGTAGCGCCCCGTGGTTTGAAAGTTATTCAGGTTGAGCAAACCTAGCTCAATGGCACCTAAATTAATTTGATTGATTTGGTTGGGAGTGGCTAAGTAGGTATCGAGGTGTTGATCGATGCGATCGCTCTGTTCGCTCTGTAACTGAGTGACTAGCTTGTTAACTGCCTGCTGCCCGTTTCTAAACGAGAGATATCCCGTTAAGCCTACTGCCGCGAAGATTTGCAAGATGAAGGGGACAATCAGGACGGTTCGGAGGGGAACTTTCGGTGAAACTTTGGAGGCTAAGCGGTTGAGCAATATTACTGGCATGAGGACAGGGCTTATGCAGGAGGGTTGATCGCGTAATGGTAGAACTTACGCGACTGAGCTACTTACACAACATTCGTAGAATTGATGCACAAGTCCTGGTAAATTGTTGTGTTGCCTACCTCTGATTGTGAGTTGCCAATCAAAGCGATCGCTTCTGTCATATGTCTTAACTGAGAGCTGGCATTATTCTCAATTACCCGTACTGCCAGCCAGCGACCCTTCAAGTGGCATTCATTAACCTCATTATTGCGTTTAGGGGTGAGGGTGGTTACCCCCTATTCTTAAAGACTTGATGAAATGTGGGCCGATGGTCACCTCAATCTGTATCGCTGGAGAGAACCGCAGAACTAGGTGGAGCTCCCTTACGTCTATAGAAGTATTCCATTAGGTAGATTAATAAAAGCCAAACTCGTGGAGGAAGTAATTTCCATGCCAACAGCTTATGACAATTGCTGTCTTGAGCGAGAGCTGGTGTCCCTCAAAGGGAAACAGGTACTTGCTGTCGATGACCATGCTGATAGCCTTGACCTAATTGCCTTTATCCTGTCTGAGTATGGCGTGAATACACTCAAAGCGTTTAGGGCTGTTGAAGCGTTTGAAATCATTCAGCGAGTCAAAGTGGATTTGCTCATCAGTGATATTGTTATGCCTGAAATAGACGGCTATGAGTTGATCCGCCGCATCCGTTGCCTATCGCCAAAGCAGGGCGGTTTGATTCCCGCAGTGGCTTTAACGGCTCATGCTACTAAAGAAGCACGTACCCTCGCACTCTCTTCTGGTTTCCAGAACTACCTAACTAAACCCTTGGAAGTTGAGTTGTTATTTGCTGTAGTAGCGAAGCTGGCTTCGGGTACCGAAACTAGAATCTCAATACCAAGATAGGTAAAATTGAACTTCTCTAGGATTACTGTTTGAGTTAGAGTTATAACTCTATACGGCAGCTACCTCCTGGTTATAGATAGCATCAAGTTGCTCAGATAGAGGCAATATGATGCTGATTTGGCTTGCCTTTGAGGTGATCAAAGGAATTATATCCTGCTGATTGAAGCTATTTGGGTCGAAGTCCGCTGGAAAGACGTAAAGTTCTTTGCCTTCAAGCCGTGCTTTTTGATGAAGGGCAATCGCGTTGCTCAAGTTGTAGAACATAATAGGAACCCATCTGCTGCTGTAGTAGTAGACGACGACTTTCTGTGTCGTGGACTCCCTACACAGGAGAGGATTTTGCCAAGGACTAATCACAAATTTATTGGGAATTAAAAGTATTTTGAACAGCAGTATGTTCACTTATAAATTCTCATAAGTCTTAGCTCTCCAACATCTTTCTCCAGATGGATGCTCAACTCGATTTAATAATGTCTTAAGGTGAAGTCAATACGAGGTATATCTTAGGAAATACATCTTTAGTGAGAGATAACTGAATTGCACTCATACTGATAAGGCTTCAACCTCTTCTCCCAAATAGGATAGGCGATTCTTGTCAAAATTTACTCCTAAAGGGAGTTAGCAGGACGTAGGTAAAGGAAAAAGATATATAGAGAGCTGATAGAAGCCTAATGCTTATGGATTCGCGTTGGCAGCTTTCACTTTTCCGAGGGAAAAACGAAACTGTTAATATTGTTGCCGGCTATCACTGTTACCGATAAATTCCTCTTAGGTGCTTTAGCTACAGTGAGGCTCTCGATCTTCAACAATAGTAGTGACTTCAACTCAGGTAATGTTGAAGCTGTTGTTGCGATCGCTCAGGCATTCATAAGAAACGTTTAAGCTGTTTTTATTACGCAAAAGCTGTTGCTGCGATCGCACAAGTTTTCGTAGCGGAACTTCCCCTACAACATCAGCGCAAGCGAAACTCTACGACATTTTGTTTGAGCGTGACATCATAATCCCCAAAGAAATCATGCCCCAACAGTCCAATGTCTTGGTCAGCTCCAGCGATCATTACTAGGACTTTGTTAGTGACGGCACCATCCACAGCGATCGACTGAACATAGCCTACAGGAAATTCCACACCCATCGCACTGGCAGTATTGGCCTTAATTGTCTTCACTGGCAAAACTCCCAACGCTGATGCCATTGATCGAGTAATCATCGTGCTGCTAGCCCCAGTGTCTACAATCATCTCAAACCTCTGGAAACCGTTAAAGGTAACATCAATCACGGGGGTGCCACCTTGTCGGCGTTTGATGGGGGCCGTAAACACTCGCTTGAGAGGTTGAGAATTACCGCAGAGATGGCCTAAGTCGATGGTGCTGCCATTGGAGTTGACCATAAAGCAGGTATCCTCCTGAGCGATCGCAGAAAAAGGCATTGAAGCCACTCCAGCCCAAGAAACCAGCCCAGTTGTAGAAATCAGCACTCTTACAAATCTTTTCATCTAAAAATCAGCGTTTCCTCTATAAGGGTTTACACGGAATGACGTATAATGTGATACATGACTGAACGCGCCTATAAATATAGGTTTTACCCAACCGAGGAGCAAGAACAACTGTTGCACCGCACGTTGGGTTGCGTTCGTTTGGTCTACAACAAAGCTCTGAATGTTCGTACCGAAGGTTGGTACGAAAGACAAAAGCGGATTGGGTACGGCGAAACGTCGGCAATGCTGACGAGCTGGAAAAAACAGCAAGACTTGCAATTTCTCAATCAGGTTAGCTGTGTACCGTTGCAGCAAGGCTTGAGAAACCTGCAAAAAGCATTTGCTAACTTCTGGGCAGGTCGCGCCAAGTATCCAAACTTTAAGAAGAAACGCAGTGGTGGCAGTGCCGAATTTACCCGTTCTGCCTTCAAGTGGAAGGATGGACAACTGTGGTTGGCAAAGTGTCAAGAATCTCTGCCTATCCGCTGGAGTAGAAGTCTGCCTGATGGATGCGAACCGTCTACTGTTACGGTAAAACTTGATGCATCGGGACGCTGGTTTGTCTCCCTGTTGGTCAATGACCCTACTCTTGGGCCGCACAAGCCAGTGGATAAAGCGGTAGGAATTGACGCAGGAATCACCTCGTTGATTACCACCAGCGACGGCGAGAAGATTGCCAACCCCAAACACTTTAAGCGACTCAGGTTTAAGTTGCGGCAGGCTCAAAAGTCTCTGTCTCGCAAACTCAAAGGTTCTAAGAACAGGGAGAAAGCAAGGCACCAGGTTGCCCGAATCCATGCAGCCATTGCTGACGCTAGAACAGATTTTCTTCCCTTCGGGACGCTTCGCGAACACAAGCTGACTACTCGACTGGTGCGTGAAAACCAAACGATTGCCGTCGAAGACTTGGCAGTGAAGAATATGCTGAACAACCATAAATTGGCTCAAGCAATTGCTGATGCCAGTTGGTCCCAATTGGTTCGTCAGTTGGAATACAAGTGCCAGTGGTATGGTCGGACACTGGTTAAAATTGACCGTTGGTTCCCCACTAGCAAACGCTGTGGACACTGCGGTCACATCGTCGATAAGTTGTCGCTTGATGAAAGAGAGTGGGATTGCCCTGAGTGTGGCACCCACCATGACCGAGACATCAATGCTGCACAAAATATCCTTGCCGCAGGGCTTGCGGTGATAGTCTGTGGAGCGAACGTAAGACCTGATAGGCATGAGTCTATTGGGCAGTTGCGAAAGACCCGTAAGGGAAAGAAACAGAAACCTAAGTCGTGAGGCTTGGGAATCTCCCGTTATAGCCGTTTAGGTTTAACGGGAGAGGAAGTCAAATCCGACCTATATGCACAAAAAAAGCTTGGGACAAGTATTTGTCAGACAAAGCTATTGATGAGATAACCAGGGAAGTCAAACACTGATAACAATGTATTTCAGAAATACCAAAAGACCCTGGTGTGGAATATTAATAGCGTAAACCAATCAACAGTCAAACCGAGTAGAGCCAGGGTTGACTGTTGACTACTGATTTTTACGTGCCGTGTTCAGTCATCAAAAACCCGATTGTCTTTCGAGAATAGGTTTCTAATTGCTCAATTATTCTACTTTCTCAATGACTATCTTCAGGTGAGCAACAAGTGCGCCAATGGCTCCTAACGCCGCGACTACTGGGAATAGGGTAGCTCCAACTACGCCACCTACCACTCCGACGGTTAAAGGAATTTCAATCAGTGTACGCCCCTCTTCGGTTTTGATGATAACTCGGCGAATGTTACCTAGATGAATTAATTCCTTCACTTTACTAACTAGGGCATCACCAGTAATAGTGAATTCTTCTACACGCACTTTTTCCCCGGTTCCACCTCCTTCCTCTCCGGTAGTAGTCTCCACTTCAACCGTTGTCACTTTTTCATCCCGGATTGTTGAATCAAATGTAATCGACTCGACTGTTTTTTCAGGACGATCTATGGGTTCGTTCATTTTCTGGTTCTCCTTAGGAGTAAAAATCCGTAAAAAATAGTCTCTTTCTATAGGATTACTTTCATACTAATCTAACGGCTTCCTGCAGTTGGATCATCCGATTAGGCGATCGGGGTAGAAGTCGCTTTGAGTTGGGGCAATTCCCTCTTTTGAGGGATGCAAGTAAATGCCATTAGCGGTAATTCTGACCAAAGTATTGGTAAACTGATGTCGGTTTAGGATTAACCCAATCAGGGGGATACACTTTCGCTACTCAACTTTGGTTATGCATATCCATCGGGGGAATCGTCAAGTTAGACACCATGCGCTATACGCACAACTTGCGGAATGAAAATCAATTTCTTCTGACTTCTGACTCCTGACTCGGAAACTCCTATTTTCAATTTAGACTTCCACGGGCGATTGCCCACAACGCAAGAATGAAAATTACTCTCCTGACTCCTGACTCCTGACTCCTGACTCCTGACTCCTGACTCCTGACTCCTGACTCCTGACCCCTGACCCCTATTTTCAGATTAGGGATTTCTGTTTGTTTCATTAATGATGCCTCCGGTGGAAATACTTTTGTTGAGAGCGTTCTGAGCAATTCGTGTGATGTAAACTGTGATGCCAATGGTAGCGATAAACCCAAGCAATCGAATCACCCACTGAATCACTCGAGTTTTTAAATTAATCGGCTGATTTACTGCGCCAAGTAAGGCAAGGTTGCCTACTAGGGAACCGATGTATACATACATTACAGTGCCAGGAAGAATGCCTAGAGAACCCAAAACATAGTCCTTTAGGGAAACTTGCGTGACGCCAAAGACGTAATTCAAAAGGTTGAAGGGGAAGACGGGAGATAGACGAGTGAGGAGAACAATTTTCAATCCCGCTTTGCCAACTGCCTCATCAATGGCTTTGAACTTAAGATTGCCCTCAATTTGTCGAGAAACCCAATCTCGTGACAGGTAGCGTCCAATCAGGAAAGCAAACGTTGCTCCTAATGCTGCCGCTATAAAGACATAAACTGAACCCCAAAATAAGCCAAATAAAACTCCTCCTCCCATCGTTAGGAGAGAACCGGGTATAAACAGTACTGTTGCTAGGTTATAGATAGCAATGAAAGCGATTGGGCCTAAGGCACCGAGATTTTTGACCCAAATTAATACGCTTTGCAAAAACTCCTGAATGTTGAATGAGCAGATAGCAATAATTAAGGTGGCTACCAAACTTATTCCAAGTATTAGTTTGGTTTTGGAATTTAATCGTCGTTTCCTTGTTTGAGCCATTGAATTACCTTGTGTCTTTCCTGTTTGTAGTTAATTCAGTCTCTATAGCATTGAACCCAGATAATTAGGAGTACTTTTGAATCTCTAAGCGAGTTTAGAGACTTCAGCATAAAGATTCATACCCAAATTGAGTCTAATACCCCTTTTTCAGTTAGTCCGCGATGGCAGACGAAAGTTTGTGTAGCTGCGAATTCTAGTCGCCGCAGCGAAAAGGAGTCGATCAAAGCGATTGGGTATCACGGGGAATTCCTGATCAAAATCATAAAGCTATTTTTTCAGTAAAATGCGTATTACAAACGATTGGGATGATCCCAGGTGTTTTACAGTGTATTTCAATGTGTTGTTTTATTGAGAAGGAGCGACAGCTACTCGCCAGATTTCTCTGAAGGCTATAATTATTAATTGAGAAAAGTATCGTCAGATTGCGAGATTTAAGAAAACTCTGACCTGCCTCTATTAAGACAAACAGGGATGTAGATTTTCTTAATAAATTAAGTCGTGGTCGCGCTATTTTAAAGCAGAGCGCATTTGGCGCACACCATTTCATCAGGGTTACTCATTTTTTCTTGCATCTTTTTAGCTGATGTGATGCCTTCCCCAAGGCTACACTCTCCGGCAACTCCTATGAGGAGCGAGTTCTTCTGTGGAGTCAGGGTTGGAGTGCTAGTAGTACAGGGAATGAGGTAGCGAGAGCTTCACGGCAGTGCATGAAGTGTTCAAGGCTTAAGCAACGCAAAAGCTTCGGTTAATCGTGTTCAGCGTCCCAACAGGAGATTCTTGCATTAGCTATTGTCAATAAACCTTAATAGTTGAAATCTTTTGATGGGAATCAATGCCTATGTGTGGGTTGAAAATGGCCCATGGAAAGTTGGGTCAGAGCTATTGTGGCTCGAACGATTACCCTTGTCAATTTCTAATTTTTTCAGGAGCGAGTTAGTTATGTCTCAGATAGTTTCAAGCGCAAAAAGTACCATCAATGATGTTGCGATCGCCACAACCCCTACCACTCCTGTTTCAGTTTTTAAGGGTCATGGTGGTAACATTCCTGACGATCACAGTAGCTTTCAGGATGACATTGTCGTCAACGATAACTTCAAAATCACCGACGTTACCGTCACCCTGAAAGGCTTTTTCCACACCTGGGTTGGTGACCTCATCGTGCAGTTGCGCCACTTGGAGACAGATACAGTAGTCGATTTATTCCGGCGACCGGGTCAACCCCATTTCTCTTTGAGTGGTTATAGTAGTGACCTGAACGGCGATTATTGCTTTAGCGATCGCAACAGTTGCAAAATTGAAGCAGCAGCGGGAGACAATCATGTTATTCCCGTCGGTAACTACGCTCCAACAGGCTCCCTCTCGGCATTTTACGGATTGTCAGCCGCAGGCACCTGGCGACTCATCATCAACGATTGCACTCCCGGTGATTCAGGTTCACTCAGTTCGTGGGAACTAGAGCTTCAATGACAATCCGAAATTGCTAAGGAATAAATAACTTAATCTTGTGGGGCAGGCGACACGAGCAGCCATTTAGAACTAAAGAACGCCAAATCAACCTTTTCCCTTTTCCCTTTTCCCCTTTCCCTTTCCCCCATCAGTTCTACGCGGCCCTCACCTGTCCCACTTGAGTCAAGAATCGGAACGCCTTAACAATATGACCAGCACACTCTGTTGGTGAGGTGTTGTAAAAAGCACGCCAAGCGGCAGCTTTATACTCATCATAATGGTCTGCCTTTTCAGGAAATCGGTCTAACCAAGCCAACCGCACGGCATGACCAATGAGTACGTCGAACACGATGTACTCTTCAATTTGTAAGTCGGGGTTGCGCTCTAGGATAGCAGCAAGCTCCATCAGTGCCTCAATATTCACTTGTCGATACTCTGGTGCCTCAATTTTGTTGAGCAAATGCTCTATCCGCAACGCAAAATTCTTTTCTCCTGGCGTCATCTCAGAAATCAGTGGTTGGCTATCCAAGCGGTTGCGGCGCTCTAATTTATCACCAATCACTAAACCCCTACAGTGTTTCATCACTCGCCAGACGTTGGGATAGAAGTTTTTGGGAACACGACCGGCCGCACCGTCTAGCTGTCGCTTTCTCACCCAGCTACCAACTGCTGGTGTCTCTTCTGTTTCTTCCTGATCTCCTGGCAAGACAGCCCAATTAATATCGCGATTGATTTGCTTGACGTGCAACGATTCTTGCTGGCGTAGCTTTTGGTTAACCCCCTCAAATCCTGCTAAACAAGAGCGCAACCGCATCTTGATGTCAAAGGGGCTTAAATGCATAAGCTGTTCGTAGGCTTCATCCTGAGTAACCCCTAGTTGGGCCGCTAATTCACTGGTTAATAGCAGAATCAGATACCCCACCCGCAGCGTCAGCAAGCCATTGAGTAAATCGGGTTCTGACTTAATGAGAGTGCCGAGGTAAATGAGGATTTCTTGAGTCAAAACGCGATCGCGAATATCCTCCCGACAAAACTCATCGATTTTCGCACGGATTTCTAAATGCGATATTGGGTTTTTAATCAGTGACGCCTCACTGTAAGCCCGACCTACTGTAATCTGCTTACCGCGCACCAAAATCTCTGTCACCGCATCCGACAAGCTGATATCCACCTTGTTGAGCAACCCAGCCGCTTGACGCACCACCGCCCAATAAGGAGACGTTCCCTCCGTACTCGCTTTGATATAGACTTCGTTGAGTAAATCCGCGACTGTTACCCGTTGTCTGGGCCCTCCAAAACCTGTATCGAAGTCCAATCCCCGCAGGCGCTTCAATGTACGCAACAACTCGATCTGCTCATAGAGATTCTGTGATGAGCGCAAACTTTCCAGCAATAAGCCCAGGTTGGTTTCACACTCCAGCAGAAATTCCTGAGTATGACCTAACGGACCATTTTTCTCCGGATGGCTAGTCAGGTAATAGCAACGTAGTGCTGTATCTTTAACCGATGACTGAGTAAATTCAAACTCGCGCAGAAAATCAATACGCTCGGTTCCTGCTGTCAGCATCAACTGATTGAGATGCCCTAGTTTCACCCGAACACCATTACAAAAACCGTTTTTGAGTTCCTGCATCAGCTCTAAAAGCGGTGAACTTTGAGGGGTTGAAGGTTGAAAATTTGAAGTTTGAAAGTTAGTTTGGTTTGCAGGTTGTTCAGCGTAGCCGTTTCCGTTGGGCGTAGTCGTTCTCCAAGGATAGGCTGGGTTAAAACTTTCAACGTTGAACTTGCCAACTTTTAACTCTTCTTCCCCATCAGCCCCTGTCTGCCACATTATATGGGTTAAAAATAGCGTCAGCGTCGGCCGTCCCAATTCACTCCAATGCTGTTGAATGTAAGCGAGTTCGCTTTTAATCTGAGCGACTAGGAAATGGTAATCAAGGGTGAGGTAAAACTGCTGCTGGTCTAAAAATGCAGGCAAAAAGACAATCGTCTCTCGCCCAATCCGAAAGATTCTCGAAGTTGTCAGACTCCTTAAGCGCCGTACTGGACGTCCTGTCAATGAGAGCGCTTCACAGCTTCCCATTTGAGCGTAAACCGCTGACAGTTCTGTTGCCTGACGGACTTGTACGGGTTCTACTTGTTTAGGTGTCTGTGTGGCAATGCCGTAAGCAGCCAATTGCTCTTGCAACGCTTCATCCTCTGCCAGCAGGGCAATTTGTACCACGGGATCTTGGTGACGTCCCACCCGCAAATGGCGTCCTAGGGGGTCAATATCTCCAGGGGCAATCAATCCCTCACTCAGTAACTGACCGAGATAGTACAAACTCTGCGCCCATACTAATGGGACGTTTTCGTTGGGAAGGCGCGTCTGGCTGTGGGGAGACTGCCGCTCGGCTTCGATGTTCTCCCTGGGCACATAATATACTTCTGGTAGAAGTTTTATACCATCTCGCTCTACCAACAATTCGGCTATTCGTGCCTGATAGTCTTGGACTTGCTCGGCATCTCCTCGAAATAGTCCATCCAGCACTAGGTAGGTGAAAAACAAAGGCCACTCGCACTCGATATGCTCAAACTTTTGTAGTTCCCAGGGGTCGTAGTGAAGGCGAGACGTATCTTCCAAAACGGTTTGGTGACCATCTCGCAGGAAGCGTTTGCAGCCATAGCGCCCCTGTAACTTTTCGATCATTTTTTGGCGAGTGCGTTCAATCAGCTGAGCATCTTCTACGGCAAAGGCGGGAAAACCAATGATGCTCAAAAGGGCTGCATCGGTTTCTTTTGAGGCAGATTCACGGGGTAGTAAAGATTCTAGAGTAATTCGCGATCGCGCAATTTCATCAGGTAAGACATGAATCACAGACGCCTGTGAACCCTGCACGCCAAATAAATCTAACCCGTTAATCGCTTCTAAAGCCGCTTTGGCCATCCCTAGCGAACTGGCATTGAGTTCGGCACTGCCATGATTTACCTTATTGCCCCGCTCCCAAATCCCGTAATCCGGTGTCCGATAAGCTCGCCCAATGTAATAGACGAGATTTTGGACAAAGTTAACTTCGTCAGTGGTATAGATGATGTGCAACCCGGATGCAGTCATCTGAGCCAGCATCAATAGAAATAAAGATGTGGCATCGAGTTGCAAATGACCCCAAGCGTCATCACCGACTACTACATCACCTGTACTGGTGTTGTACTTGGCGTGTAGGGCATCAAATAGAGATTGGGTTTCTTTAAACCGTTCTACTTTGTGCGCTTGCCGCATCATACAGAACAACAAGCCGCGCATCAGCTTGACAACGCTGTGTTCTAGTTCAAAGGTACGCCCTCCATCGGCGTCGAGCTTGCGATAAGCTAAGGCCAACCCCCAAACCGCCAAAATACTGTAAACGTTATCGCGTACCCACGCATCCGTATAATCTCCGTGGGCATTAATCGCAGTACTTGCCGGTAATAAACCTGTAATGGGGTTTTGACGATTGAGAATAACGGTTTTGATTTGGCGGTAGTACTCGTCTAGGCGAGTAGGCAGATCGGACGCGAGGATAGACATACCGATTTTTTGAGAGTACCAAGAATTGAACTGTACAGCTTTGGAAGGAAATCACCTATCTCAATCAGTGACACTTGTCTGGTTACTCATCCTTCCCATTGTTTTGTTTAGATTGAAGAATGGGCTTTCCTACATGGCTGTAGGATGTTCCTGCTGTGCCAAGAGAGTACCCTACGGGAGCTAACACTCAATTGTGCTGGAAACACCAACTTCAAGCTGATATTTCCTCCAGCAACAATAGCTACATCAAGAGACCCTACCCAATCGTTGGTTGCCTGCCGATGTATCGAGCTT
>JBFLZA010000256.1:0-11631 GCA_040756535.1 Cyanobacteriota bacterium | reverse complement strand
ATCCTCCACAAGTTGTAAAGTTGCAACGCGATCCTCTTCAAAGATGACTTTTTCCCAAGCTGCCAATTCATTGGGCAATTCATGATCGGCATAGCCAATCATTTCCTTCCAACGCGGGGAGAAGTAAATCTCACCCGTGAGCAGATTCCAGTCCCAGAATCCATCATTGGAAGCGCGAATGACTAATTCAAGGCGTTCTTTAGCTTCTTTAATCTCCTGCTCGACTCTTTTGCGCTCAGTGACTTCCTCAAAGATATATAGCCGTCCAAAATAGCGATCGCTTTCGTCGCGAATTTGCGTGGAAAAACGGCGAATCGTGCGTCCCTCGACAAAAGCAATTTCATCTTCGATAACTGCTTGATTTTCCTCCGTTTGCAGAGGTTTACAGGACTCAGCAAATGCGGCGACATCGGCGAGTAGAGGTATACAGGCGGGAATGATGTCGTTGTTCTTGAGTTCACCCCGTTGCATGGCCTCCTCAAGATGTTCAATCCCCCAAATTTCACAGAAGCGATGGTTGAAGTAGAGAATGGCATCAGTGCGGTTGTCCACCACAAAGAACGCCAAGGGGGAAGCGCTAGTCATGGAACGCAGTAACGCTTCTTTCCATCGCAGTTGTACGTCAGACTGCTTACGTTGAGTAATGTCACGGCAAACACAAATCAATCCCCCGTCTTCTGTTAAAGTCAGGGACACCTCATCAAAAAAAGTGCTACCATCCCGTTTTTTGGCGATCGCTTCTCCGTGCCACTGTCCTACTTGTGACAAAATAGGAAAACTGTCTTGCTCCAAGCGATGGATTTCATCCGGGTAATAAAGTTCGTGCCATGTCTTCCCTAGTAATTCCGTACTGCTGTCGTAGCCAAACAGCCTGACATGCGCCTCGTTCAAATAGATGTACTCCCGTTGAGAATTGAGGATAGCAATGCCATCCATCGCCGCTTCTACCGCCGCTAACTGTCGTCGTAGGATTTCTTGTGAGTGTTTATGAGCTGTAATGTCTTCGACGACATAGGAAAAACGCGATCGCTCGTTCGCCGCTTTGCCAATCAAACACACAGTAGCGGATAACCATCTGGATTCCGTTGCTGTACTATGCTGATACTCAAAACAAACGGGTGTACCTATGCGTTCACTCTCTTTGTAGTTTTCAATCCACTGCTGGATGTGAATAGGGGGAACGCCTAAATCACTAGCGAGTTGATTTCGCATGGCATCCGGAGTCGTCCCGAAAAATTGCGCTGTGGTTTGGTTGTCAGAAAGATGTAGGATATCATCATCTAGTAGTTCCACCACACCCATCATCAGGGGAGAACTATTGTAGAAGCTGCGTAAAATTGCCTCCTGTTCCCGCAGAGCTTCTTCTGCGTGCTTACGTTCTGTAATATCAGTCAGCATTTTCAATGCACCGATATACTGACCTTCAGTGCTATAGATAGGGGTTGTAGAGACAATCACCCACAAATCAAAGCCATCTCGACGGCGGAGTTTCAAATCATACTGTTCGCTAATCCCCTGACGGCGTCGCTCAACATGCAGGCGAGCAATGGCTTTGGTGTTCTCACCCATAAACTCAAAGAACTCTTTTCCCCTCATCTCTTCGATGGTGTAGCCCAGCATTGACGCCATTCTTTGGTTAACCAAAGTGGTTCGGCTGCACTCGTCAATCATCCAAACCCCTTCTAAGGTTGTCTCAATCATGCGCCGATAGCGTTCTTCACTCTGCCGTAGAGCCTCTTCGGCTAATACGCGATCGCTAATATCGCTCCAGTAACCAACTATTTCTAGAGGGTTGCCTGCCTCATCCCGAACTAGCCTCAGTTCATCGCGTATCCAGCGATAGCGACTGTCTTTGTGTCGGAAGCGATACTCGTGAACGTGATAGCCATGCTCAAATAACCCACTTAAGCCAGCCAATACCCGATCAACATCATCTGGGTGAATATTGTCCAGCCAAAGACTGGTATTCTGGAAAAACTCCTGTGCTTCGTAACCTGCTACAGCCGCCGTATTTTCACTCATAAACGTGGCACTGTAATCCCCATCAGGTTGGCAGCTATAAATCACGGCTGGGGTATGAGTGAGTAAGTATTGCAGCCGTGCTTGTGTCAATCGCAGTTCTGCTTCGGCTTGCTTGTCATGGGTAATATCGCGAGCTACTGCATAAATTAACTTTTGTTCTGCACATGGGGTGGCTTTCCACCGCAACCACTTGTAAGAGCCATCTTTACAACGGTAACGATTTTCAAATTCAATGCTGTTTGCACCCGTTACCAGCTTCTGAGCTTCAGCCAGGGTAGCCAGATAATCTTCAGGATGCACAAAATCAAGGTAGGGTTGGCGTTGGAGTTCTTCTTGAGTAAAGCCCAGCGTTCTTTCCCAAGCAGGATTCAGGCGCTTAAAATACCCGTCAAACCCTGCCACACACAGCAGATCGAGGGAGAGCGTAAAAAAGCGATCTGTCGTAGGCAGCAGCGCTGATTCGGGAGGAATTGCTATGCTAACGCGATCGCATTCCTCTTGTGTTTGTTTAATTTCTATACTTTGATGCGCCACCTTCCCCTGATGACAGGAGCAGGTTTCCCATTCTAAGCGTGGATGAACATCATACCCCTGGGTCGCACTTTTGTTTATGGCTGGCTTCAGTCCGGGTTCAACTGACTTGTTAGAGGTAATATCACGACAACTGTATAGGAGTTTGCCACTGCCAATCGCTACCTGCTTGATGTTGATCGATAAGGCGCGTTGCTGACCAATTTTATCAGTAATTTCTCGTTCGATATTGAGGCTGTCTTCCCAAGCCTCCAGTTCTCTCTCCTCAAGCCCGTTATCGCCCAATAGTTGAGTAATCGTCTCAAATTCTTTCTGAATTTCAGATTTAGAATACCCCCAAATTTGCTCAACATTAGGAGAAATGAAGAGCAATACTCCAACTTTGTCTGTGATGAAAACAACGTCACTAATATGGCTAAAAATAAGTTGATAGAGTTCCTCTGTCTCACCTATAGGGTGTTGCAAGAGTTGTGGCTTTCTAGAAACATCAACCTGCTGCCATTGCTGTTGAAGGCTTGTCTTCGATTGGTACAGGTTCTGACTAGACGGAGAAGATGGAGAATTACCAGTCATTTCATCGAACTCTATGGGTAAAAAAAAGTTATCCGTTGAATTTCAGATAAATATTAACTCTATTGTTAGAGGGAATTAGAAATTGTCAAGAGATTATTTTCCTAACTCTGCGATACAGTATTACTGTATTTTCTTAAAAAAAACAGTTCACTATCCAATAAAATAGCTCTAACTCATAATCTATATCTAGAATTGCATAAATCTCCCAATAAGAGTTACTCATTTATCAAAATATTAAAGACAATTGATAAAGTTTTGGTAAATTAAGTTTATTGGTTAATCTTTCTTAAAGATAGTAAAAAACGTGGAACCCCAGCAATATAAAGCCGAAGTGCGTCGAATTCTGCTGCAAAAAAGGAGAGCACTCACTGTAGAAGAATGGGAGAAAAAAAGCGATCGCCTTTGTTATCGCCTGCGCTCTTTATCTGTATTGACTCAAGCGAAAACAGTTCTTGCCTACTTTAGTTTTCGCCAAGAACCTGATCTTAGCCCCTTATTCACAGATTCTCAATGGCATTGGGGATTCTCTAGATGCGTGGGAAATTCTCTCGTGTGGCATCGCTGGGAGCCTGGAGAACCTCTCTCTAAAGGAAATTATGGCATTTTTGAGCCTAACTCCGATTCCCCAATCTTGATGCCCCATGAGGTCGATTTAATTCTAGTTCCGGCTGTGGCTTGTGATGCGCGAGGATACCGCTTAGGGTATGGGGGGGGCTTTTATGACCGATTGCTGAGTTCAGCCGACTGGGCCTCTAAACCTACTATAGGAATTGTGTTTGAATTTGCCTATGTGTCGCAGTTACCTGTTGACCCTTGGGACAAGCCACTCCATAGTATCTGTACAGAAAAGAGGTTTCAGGTAATCGATACACTATGAGTCGAAAGCGACGAACACAAATATGGAAAATAGTGGGAATGTATGGGGGGTTAGGTGCGATCGCATTTATGATGCTCTTTCCTCTCTTATGGCTTGTCAGTACATCGTTCAAGTCTCCAGAGGAAAACATCTTTCAGTTCCCGCCCCAACTTATTCCCAGTCAGCCAACGTTTCAAAATTTCTTAACCGTCTGGCAAACCAATCCCTTTGGACAGTACCTGTTTAACAGCACTATTGTTGCCGTACTCACTGTTAGCTTAAACCTAGTATTCTGTTCGCTAGCCGCTTACCCACTCGCAAGACTAGACTTTCGGGGACGCGACTTGATTTTCACTCTTGTCGTTTCCACCATCATGATTCCCTTCCAAATCGTGATGATTCCCCTCTACATCTTGATAGTACAACTGGGTTTAAGAAATACCTATCTGGGCGTGATTTTTCCCAGCCTTGCCTCTGCTTTTGGAATATTCCTCCTGCGGCAAGCTTTTCAGGGCGTCCCCAAAGAACTTGAAGAAGCCGGTCGGATGGATGGCTGTTCTGAGTTAGGGTTGTGGTGGAATATCATGTTGCCTGCTGTCCGTCCAGCACTGGTAACGTTAGCGATATTTGTCTTTATCGGCTCTTGGAGTGATTTTCTTTGGCCGCTGATTGTCTTGGATCGCCCGGAGTATTACACTCTTCCCCTAGGCGTTGCCATTCTCGCAAGTGCCAGAGACTTTGATTGGCGTTTGATTGCCGCTGGGTCAGTTATTTCGATCGCCCCTGTTATTATATTGTTCCTGTTTATGCAGCGCTATATTGTACCGACAGATACTAGCAGTGGTGTTAAAGGTTGAAGGTTAGCAAGTTCAAGTTGAAAGTTACAGGCTAGAAACACTTAGCAGGTTGAAGGTTATATTCCGAACCTTCAACTTAGGCTACGCCCCGCTGCGCTAACAACCTTCCAACTTTCAACTCTTACTCGTTGATGACTGACAATTAAGGGCGGCTTTCGGGTAAACAATCCGTTGATGGTTATACTGTTGCCAAACTTTCACAAAAACCTCAGCAATGGTTGACAAATCCTCTCGTGTTAGCCCCGAATCTAGCAATTGATTGTCCTGCCATCGGGCTTTGAGGATTTTATTAATCATTGCCAGAGCTGTTTCTGGAGTGACATCCTTAAGACTGCGTAGCGCCGCTTCACAGGCATCAGCCAGCATGACAAGCCCCGTTTCCCGCGACTGGGGAATTGGGCCATCATAACGGAAATCTGCCTCGTCTACAGGAGGAGCCCCTTCCTGTTCTGCTTGTTGTTTCGCTTGGAAATAAAAATAGGAAATTAGCAGCTTGCCTTGGTGTTCTGGGATAAAGTCTCGAATCGCCTTAGGTAACTGGTGCCTACGAGCTATAACCAGCCCTTCAGAGACGTGCTTTTTGATAATCTCAGTACTCTTCAAGGGATCATTAATTTCATCGTGCTTGTTGGGGCCGCCCATTTGGTTTTCAATAAATCCTAAGGGGTCGTGCATTTTTCCAATATCGTGGTAAAGCGTTCCTGCCCGGACAAGCTCGACGTTACAGTGAAGTTCTCGTGCGGCAGCTTCTGCTAGGGATGCCACAAATAAGGTGTGCTGAAATGTTCCAGGTGCCTCTGTGGCGAGTCGCTTCAGGAGCGGACGATTGGGATTCGACAATTCTGCCAAGCGAATGGGTGTCACCAAGTCAAACAAGCGCTCCAGGTAAGGCGAGATTCCTATGGCGACAACACTCCAAGCTAAACCCGCTAAACCATATATAGCGGCTTCTTGGAGTACGGTATACCAAACAGCACCAACAGCGGCACTGAGCATGAGATTCAGAATCAGGTAGACCCCTCCCTGGGTTAACCCAACCATGGCACCCAAGAAAGCGAGTTCCTCACGCGATCGCATCCGTCCAGCCATCCAAGCACTGAGTAAACCGGCAATAGCACCCGCGAATAAATATTCCTGGCTGACTTCCATGCTGAACGTTACTAACCCTGTCAGCAGACTGACAACGGTTACCCCCAACGCGGGGCTGTAAAAGCTGCCTAATAATAAACCAATTGCTGGTAGGTCTGTATAGGGAACACCAACAATGACGAGTAGCGGTGTACTCAATGTCAACAGCCACAGCAAAATGTGGTCGCGTCGCCGTAGCCTAGGATGTACTCGTCGTTCCACAAACCAAAAAACGACAAGACTTCCACTGACGAGACAACCAAAACCGATTAAACCTGGCCAGTTAATGCTCCGACGGCTCAATCCGAAGTGATCGAGCAGAACAAAATCTGCCTGAGTGATATGTTCACTAACCTCGACAATCACTTCATCCTGCTTGACGGAGACCATCACTGGCTGTACGGCTTGTGCTGCCTGTTCTGCCCTGCGTTTTGTTTCTTCTTTATCTTCCGCTAGATTAGGCTGTACGACGCTTATGAGCAGTTGAGCCGCTGTCGGCTGAGCTTCAGGGGGAACGAGCGTACTCAGTTGCATCTTCACTGCCTCAGTTAAGAGGTGCTGCGGTAGTCCTGGAGGAATACCTTGAGTAAGGATGCGCTGCAATGAGGTCGTGATACCAATTCGTGTCTCCTGCCAGACTTTATCCGATAGTTCAAGCAATGAAGCATCGTAGCGATGACCTGAATTAGTAGCTAGCGAATCGGAAAGTTGATGCAATGCGCCAGCATAACCCTGACGTGCCAGAGAAATTGACTCAAGCAGAGCAGAAAACTCTTGAGGAGAAGACCGTTCACGGTAGCTTCGCAATTCCCTGGCAGCTTGAGCAAAGGCGAGATTGTGGGGTTTCTCAACTTGATCGAGTAAGGCCTCTCCCGGAGCGGTAAGTTCGACATTTTTTTCCCTACTGACTTGAGCTACTAGAGTCTGCCACTCCCATTCTTTAGTCTGTCGCAGATACTGCTGGGTCGCCTCTGAAAGAATCATCATCTCCGCAAAGGGAAACGGCCCGGACAGTTGTCGCACTTCTTCTACCCTATCGAGAGATTGTTCGAGATCTTGATAAATCTCTTGGGTGAGCGAGTGGTCGAACATCAAAACGGGAACAGCACCAGTACGAGCCGCTTTACGCTTCTCTTCTGTCGTTTTCGTATCCTCAACGCTGGCATCACGAGGTGCGCGAATCGTCTGTGGAGCTTCTTTGCCGACATCCAACATTGGCTGATTGTAAAAGCGGTTTCCCATAACACTGGTGAGGGAAACTACTGCTACAACCCACATGATGGGCGGGCGTTTGTTGTTGATGCCGCGCTTGGCAGGGAGTCCTGCGGGTTGGAAATGTTGCTGCGTTGCTTTTCCAGTTTGAGTTTTGCCTGCCATAGATACACCCTTAATCGCATCTGTGATCCTGTTACAGGAGTCAGATCCCCTGAATGACAACCAATCGCGAAGATGCTCAGGTGTTCGCCGTAAGTGCATCAGCGGCTGCGTCAACGAATGAAGCATTTTCATAGTACAAGATTTGCCATTTCAGGTGACAGTAGCGGTGAGTAAGCAAGGCACTGATGAGAGGTTTCAGGGAGAGCAAGATAATCTATCTAGAGTTGGATTCCATACCGTAAATTTGAGTTCACTTCTTTTTACCTTACAAAACAAGAGCAGTGACTACCTATTTTATTGAAAAATAGAATTGCGTTTTACTGCCTCAAATATAACCTCTTCCCTCAGTTCTTGTTGATCTGGTGATTGCAAGGCGTGATTGTTAGATAAGCTGGGAATCTAGGGAAAATGTTAAGATTCCTTGGCATGATTTTTCAATGAGGAGTTAATGGGGATCGCGATTCATGGGTTCAATATTCATGAAAGGTACCCAGGGGGAAACATTAGTTATCGAAAGCACTCATTTCTCCTGTTTCTAATGGGATAAGGCGTTCCGAACTGGATTTTTGTTAGGTTTTTGTAGCAACTCCTTCCTTGCTCCTGTAAACGCACTCTAACGCCATGATTCATTTTCTAAAGTCTTTATAGGTGCATTACACATTACACCCATCTCGAAGCCTGGTTACAAAACTTTTATGGGGACTGCAAGCATCCTCTTTCTCGTTTTCCCGTGGCATTTTACTCATCACACCTGATTCTAATTATCGCGGCTGAATCACTCGCGGTGCTGCCACAGTCAACCGCTTACTTTCAACTGACGCTGATATATCATAAACCCCTGACCAAACCTCAAGCAGATGGTCTGCGAGTTGCAGTCGGTGCAGACCAATGCTGATACGGTTGGCAGCGAGACGCCAACTGATAGGAATACCGATGATGCTATTATAGACACCCGCTAAAGCGCCAGTCAGAGCTGCTGTGGTTTGGGGGTGGTAGTGAGTACGATAAGCACGATTCACACAGAGACGAAAGTCTTCTGGGGTACTCAGGAAACAGTAAAAGGCTAGGGCGACCGAAGTGTGGTGATATTTCAACGGTTCGTTTCGGTTCTGGGCCTCTCGACGCAACTGAGTGAGCGTAGTATCTAAACTGGCCCCCTGCTCTAGAAGCCGTTGTATCTGCTCAAGTTGTTGCACAAAAGGTGTTTCTTGGGCTCCCAGAGCAGTTATGATTTGGGGAATTAAGGTGGTAACGTTGAGTTTTTCGGTGAGAGCTAAAGCGATTGCATAAGCTACCGCCAAAGCCCCTTCAACAACTTCTGGCTTCTGCTGCCAAGCGGTTGCCGCCTGCAAAAGGTTTTGGTGCAGCTTGATTTCATCTTCATGAAAAAAAAGCGCGATGGGTAGCATGGCTACCGCTACCTCGCTGCTTACATCGGCAGACGGTAAAAACAGAGACGACGGAGTCTTCCCGGACGGCAATACCCATTCTTCTAGGGTTAGTCTGCCATTGCCAATTAAACTCTGGGTGCCACAAGTCGCAATCTGGCTCCACTCTGAAAACAATGGACTAGGTTGGATCTCTTCGGATTTGAGCGGCATCAGCGCCCTACGACCCAATATCAAATCTTGACAGCTCGTACTGCCTAGCATTTCTCCAACTAAGCTGCCTACTAACGCACCCCGAAACCGGCTTAAAAGCGAATATTTCATCAATTTCTGCTACCGGCTAACGAACATCATGTATTCCCGCCATAGTATGGCAGAACTTCCGGGGGGAATGACCTATCTTCGGCTAGAAGTCTTAGGTCAAGTTGGTTGTTTAGTCTAGGTTAGCACTTCTCCATTCTGGGGGATTGCTAGCTCTTGAAGGAAAGCGCTAGCTGGCTAGTCAGCGTGAGTTTGAGTCGGGGTTGGAACACAGCCCACAAATCGGCTCATCGTTCCACCAGACTTTTTCTCGTTCCACGGAGCGCTCTGCTCAAAGTAAGCAGAGCGCTCCGCCTCATGCCGAAATATCAATTGTGATCTCTGCTGCTTGTTTACCTTGAACTATGTTAAAAGTCAGCCAAATACTTGCCGATAAAACTGAAGCAATTATAGAGCAATGGATGGAAGCCGTCCGACAAGACCGCCGGATAGAAAGTACAGCAAATCTCTCTGATACGGCTTTAGGAGACTCGCTTCCTGATTTGCTTAAATCAATAGCAGCCATACTTGGAGGCTCTCAGGAAGACTATGAAAAGATTGCAGGGGGAAGTTTAGAACATGGGCATTTACGAGCGAAACAAGGATATGAGGCGGACGAAATTGCCCAAGAGTACAGTCTTTTGCGCCGGGTGATTTTTTCTGTATTGGCACCCTACTGCCTAAAGGGTTCTCCTGAGGAGATTATTCAACTTTTTTCCCAGATCAATACAATACTAGATGAAGCTATTTCCGTATGCTACAAGAGCTATATGCAAGAGCGTTTTCAGGAATTAGAGAAGATTCAGAGCCAGTTGACTCTGACTAACCAAGAATTAACTCGTCTGTTTGAAGCGAGTAAAGGCAATCTCTCGTATCTAGCCCATGAGTTAAAAACACCGATAACGGCAGTGATTGGTTACTCAGAACTGCTGTTGCGTCTACACCAAAAAAAGCTCGACTCTGAATCAGACTCGCTTAACTTTCGCAGTATCGAGCGAGTTTTGCAAGGAGGACGGCATTTACTTCGCATCGTCAATGATGCTCTTGAGTTGTCCCGCTATGAAACGGATAAAATCAAGTTAAACCTGGAATGGATTGATATCAGTTGTGCGATCGCAACCGTGAGCCAGATGTTAGAGCCATTAGCACAAGCTCAAGGATTAGAACTAAAGATAGATGACCATCGCGCTCCCGAACAGGTTCTCACCGATTCTTTTCGCTTCCAACAGATTTTAACTAATCTTTTGAGCAATGCACTTCGCTACACGGATTCAGGCTCTATTCAAGTGACTTGCCAGACTTTACCTGACCAGAAGTGGTCTATCTCCGTTTCTGATACGGGTATTGGCATAGCGCCAGAAGACCAAGATCTCATCTTTGAACCCTTTTCGCAAGCCCTTTTCAACAAGGGACGTCGCCAAAATGAAGGCACGGGTTTAGGATTAGCGATTGTTTCGCGCCTCGTGCAATTGTTACAGGGAAAAATTCATCTCGTCTCTGAACTAGGTGTAGGCTCCACTTTTACCGTGACGTTTCCCATCTCCATCTCGGCTGACTTGAAATTAATCGATCAATAAGTCCGTTCGCTCTCCCGGAAGGAATAGTTAAAAATTTGTAATTGATAATTCTCAATTATATTTTAAAGGAGGACTGTTACTCCACCTAAAACCAAGCTATTATTAGAGATAGAAGACTCTAACCCTTTTTTTATTACGGATTAGGAATTAATAATTACTAATTATTGAGAAGTCTTACCCCGTACTGGGTTCCATCTTTCTTAAGTAATCAACTAATGCCTGTAGACCCAAGCGGTAACTTTCGGCACCAAAACCACTAATCTGCCCAACCGCTATCGGCGCGATATAAGAGTGATGACGAAAGGCTTCGCGCTTGTATATGTTACTGAGATGGACTTCTACCACAGGAAGGGCTACGCCTGCCAAGGCATCCCTTATCGCTACGCTAGTATGAGTGTAGGCACCAGCATTAATCAAGATTCCTTGATACTGCCCCAAGGCATCATGAATGGCATCGACTAAAACACCTTCATGATTGGACTGCAAAGCAACAACCTTTGCCTGTAGCTTTAGCCCGTCTTGCTCTAATTGATGATTGATGGCATCTAAAGTTACGGAACCATAGATACCTGGTTCTCTACGTCCTAATAAGTTAAGATTGGGACCGTGGAGAACCAGAATTCGGAGAAGATTCGGAGTGTCGTGAGGCACTTCCAACTACTACCGCCGACGACGCCTTGGATCATTAACTGGGATGGGAATGGGTTCGGGTTCCGGCTGAACTTCAGGTCCCAATAGGGTTTCAATGAGCTTACGAGCCCATTCTTTGAGTTTTTCTAGCACCTTTTCTATATAATCCATTAAACAGAAAGCTCCTGTGAGACAACCTGTATCTTGTTTAACAATAGAACAAGCGAGTCTCCTCACTAATTTCCTCGGTCGGAAGGCGGGATGCTTGGACTTGCCTATGAGTTGTTTTTGTCACAGACACGGTCTGAGAAAAAAAGCCTCTAGTGTTGCATTTCTTAACTAATTCAAGACTAGCACACTACCGAAAAGGATGAACATCCCACCTCAGAAAG
>JBFLZA010000255.1:0-11680 GCA_040756535.1 Cyanobacteriota bacterium | reverse complement strand
CTAAATTCTTATAGCCTTGAGTACTTTTTGCCAAGACGACTTGATGATACTTGCGATGACGTTTCGTTTTGTCCTCAATATCCCCGTTGATCACATACATCTCGTTACCGATAATCGGCTTGATGTTTTTCCCACGGCAGACTTTGATCAATTCGATCGCACCGTACATGACCCCGTGATCAGTCAGTGCGATCGCAGGCATTCCCAGTTTCACTGCTTGATTGACTAACTCTGGTAACTGAGAAGCACCATCAAGCAGGCTGTAATCACTATGAATATGCAGACCAACAAAGGACATAGGGAGTTAGGATTTTGACTTAGGGACGAGTGGCACTCTCAAGAGAAAATACTCTATATATAGGGTTCACTCTTTGAGAAAACTCCCCTATATAGAGTTACCCATCTAGGATAAACCCTAATGTCCTAACTAGAGATTCTTATTTTAGTCACATTTGCCTCACCATTTCCCAATCTGAGGCAATACCCTTGTTAAGATGCCATTTGAGATAGACCGCAGCCTAGGCAGTGTCCTAAAGATCCGATTCAGCACTATTAGTTGACTAATTTGTATTTGTGTGATATCAGCAGCTCATTAGAGACAAAAGTTTGAATATAACGGTTCTCAAATTAGCGGAGTACAGTCATCTATCTCCTGACTCCTATCTCCTATCTCCTGACTCCTGACTCCTGGCTCCTATCTCCTGACTCCTGACTCCTAACTTCCTTGCATCAGATGTATTCCATCCAACTGAGAACCGCTATATATTAATTCCGCCTATCTACTTAGAAAGCCTTAGCGTCATCAATTAGCTGTGGAAAAAAGCGATAAAAATCAAGCTCAAGTCGTTCATAGTTATTTATCAATTCTTCTATAGCATTTCCTAAATTATTTTCTCTCTTCACTCGCAGAGATATCTTTTTTAGTGCAGTATCTATGCCTTGAATATTGGCATAAGACATCAACAAATTTCTTTGAATCATGGTGGGTAAAAATCTTTTTAGAGGGTCAGGTAAAATCCCCTCATTGACTTGCAAAATCTTATAAACTTTCAGACTAAACTCTTTCAAAGAGACTGATGAAAAAATTAACCAATGCTTGGCTAAAAAATGGTCATAAAAAACATCAATCAAAATTCCCGCATATCTTCCATTTATTGAACTAATTAATCGCTTACTTTGACGAAAAACAGGATGTGAATCAGTATATATATCAACCTGTTGATGAAATTTAATTCCTCTTTTTATTGCCTCCGAATAATCACTTAGACGCTGTCCTTTGATAAAATCTCCGAGAAGATTACCAATTATTGATTCCGGTGAATCTTCGGCTAAATATAAATGTGCGAGATAATTCATCTTTCATAAGCTTCTGAATTCTGAATTCTGATTCGGAGTAATTCTGCTGTAACAATCTCAAAATCGGTAAGAGGTAATGGTGAATCAGAGAAATTCCTTTTCACCAATTACCTCTTACTTTTTCTGTGAGGATTTAATCGAGCGACGGTTGGCGTAGATGCCATTCTGTTGATTGCTCGTAGGCATAAGCCACTTGAAACAGTTGGTCTTCACGCAAGACTTTGCCAATGAGCTGCATCCCAATGGGTAGTCCATTCTCATCAAAACCACAAGGTATACTCATTCCTGGCAAACCAGCGAGGTTGACCGGGATAGTCATCAAATCACCCAGATACATACTTAAGGGGTCTTCTGTCTTTTCCCCAGCTTTAAATGCCGTTGTCGGAGCGGTGGGACACACTAAGACATCGACTTGTTTAAAAGCATTTTCAAAGTCCTGTTTAATCAGGGTGCGGACTTTTTGGGCTTTGAGGTAATAAGCATCGTAGTATCCAGCAGATAGAGCATAGGTACCCAGCATAATCCGGCGTTTGACTTCTGCACCGAATCCAGCCGCACGAGTCTTGGTGTACATCGAGAGCAGATTTTCAGCTTCAGGCACTCGGAAGCCATACTTGACGCCATCGTAACGAGCGAGATTTGCCGATGCCTCACTTGGAGCAATGATGTAGTAGGTGGGTAACCCGTAGCGGAACCGGGGGCAGGAAACGACATGAATTTCAGCCCCTAAGTTTTGCAACTGGTCGATCGCTTTTGTAACAGTTTGCTCAACGATGGGATCTAAACCTTCGCCAAAGGTTTCTTTAATGACGCCAATCTTCATGCGTCCTCTAGGCCGAAGATCGGGCTTAAGGGCTTTGGTATAGTCGGGGATTTCTACCTTGAGACTGGTGGCGTCTTTGGGATCGTAACCTGCGATCGCATTTAATAAAATCGCAGTATCTTCTACACTTCGCCCAAACGGGCCAATTTGATCTAAAGAAGAAGCAAACGCCACTAACCCAAAGCGAGAAACCAACCCATAAGTCGGTTTAAGTCCGACAACACCACAGAACGAAGCGGGTTGACGAATCGATCCCCCTGTATCTGAACCGAGAGAGACTACACACTCTCCCCCTGCTACAGCCGCAGCCGATCCCCCAGAAGAACCTCCCGGCACCCGCGACAAATCCCAGGGGTTAGCGGTGAGTTGATAGGCAGAGTTCTCGGTAGAACTGCCCATAGCAAATTCATCGAGATTCGTTTTCCCCACCATCACCGCCCCAGCCTCTTGGAGCTTTTGCGTTACTGTGGACTCATAGGGTGGCACAAAATTTTCCAAAATCTTGGAGGCGCAGGTGGTACGAATCCCCTTGGTACACATATTGTCCTTGATACCAATAGGAATTCCCGCCAACAGCCCAATCTCTTCCCCAGCAGTGATTTTGGCATCCACTTGACGCGCTTGTTCCAATGCTTGGTCTGCTGTCACGGACAAAAAGCTGTGTAATTTTGGCTCTAGTGCCTGAATTCGGTCTAGAGCTTCTTGGGTAATTTCTAAGCTTGAGCGTTCTTTACGGATGAGTTGTCTGTGCAACTCACGAATGGATGCCATGCGGTGCCTCCTTCCTAGACTCCAAATGCAAACTCCAGTATACGGCTACGGATGGGAGGGAGCACTCCTGTACCCATCTGTAGAGAAGCAACGGCTCCAAAGTTAAGCTGGAGATAGTTTTATCGTCCAGTTAGAAAACAATCACTCGTTTCTGTGACTCAACTGTCTTCTCAAGCTGTTAACCTTAACGTTCACGTTAAAGGAGAAGGGTTTCCCATTCTCTGCCTGCACGGTCATCCGGGATCGGGTAGTAGTATGTCAGTCTTTACCAATCACCTCTCCCAGCGCTTCCAGACGTTTGCTCCTGATTTGCGGGGATATGGCAATAGTCGGACTCGTCTGGATTTTCAGATGAGTGACCACCTGATGGACTTAGAAGCCCTCCTCAACCGCTACCCGATTGACCGTTGTTTGGTACTGGGTTGGTCGTTAGGAGGAATTCTGGCGATGGAACTGGCACTGAGGCTACCGGAACGCGTCAGTGGTTTAATTTTAATCGCCACTGCCGCTCGGCCGAGAGGAAACCATCCTCCTATCAGTTGGGAGGATAATCTTTATACGGGGATCGCCTCGATTTTGAACCGAGTGCTACCCAGTTGGCAATGGAATATTGATACATTTGGTAAGCGATCGCTATTTCGCTACCTCATCCAACAACATACCCATCAGGCTTATCAGTACCTCGCCAAAGATGCAATGTCAGCCTATCTCCAAACCTCTGCTGCTGCCACCCGTGCCCTGAATATGGCACTGAAAGCCAGGTACAATAGGCTTTCCGACTTAGAGCAGATTCAATGTCCCTCCTTGGTCTTAGCTGGAGCAGTCGATCGGCACATCACCGCCGAATCGAGCCAAGAAACGGCTCAACATCTTAAGGATTGCCAATGGAAGTGCTACCCCAATACAGCTCATCTGTTTCCCTGGGAAATTCCCCAACAGGTACTCAATGACATCGATCAATGGATTGCACGAAATCCGCAAGTCGTGACTCCCTAATCAAAGCCTATCAAGTCTGATTTGTTCATCATTGCTACAACCGTGGGAGAAGGGGGAAAGGTTAAAGGGCAAGGCGGAAAGGGTAAAAACAATGTCTTGTTTCCTTGTCCTTGGTAACTTTTTCCTTGACCGTCAACTTGGTGAATAATGAGAGTCCACCCGACTTGATATCAGCGGTTAACGGGAATATCACAATTGACCGAATGTTTTCGCTGATTGGGTGGATTAAGACATTTGTCCACTAAAAGTTGGTCTCTTCACGGGGCCAGGTTGCTCCCCCGATTCTTCCTCGAAAATGGTCAAGTCGCTTGGTTTGCAGCGCTTGATTTTAACGTTAATCCCTTGAGCCCCTTCATTTTCCAAGTCTTCGATGTATCCGTCCTTGGCAATGTGTGCTTCCTTCTCATTGAGGAAGGGTCCAAAATAGTAAGTACAGCTAGGGTTGTCGGTCACAATCTCAACCCAAAACGCCAATCCCATTAATTGGAGAATCTTGAGCATAAATTCCTTCATGTCCTTTGCCTACTATAGGGGATTCTATGTCTCTCTTTTTATATCGGACTCTTTACAGTTTTTTATACTACCTTACATTTTTTTTGTCCAAGTGCCTTCAGACATACTATCCAGGTAGAGTAAATTCGACCAACGCTGGCGGTAAGTTTCGTACAAAGCGATCGATGCTGCTACCGAGGCATTGAGGCTTGGGGTCTTACCCTGTAGAGGAATCGAAACCAGGACGTCACAGCCGTGTTGCGTCAACAAGCTTAAACCATTGCCTTCCGAACCAATAACCCATACTACTGGGCCTGAGAACTTAACGGTGTGTAGTAGTTTACCAGTTCCGGCGGCAGCACCATAAATCCAGAAGCCAGCTGTTTTTAATTCTTCCAAAGCGCGACTGAGATTGACAACCCTAGCGATCGGAAAAGTTTCTAAAGCTCCGGTTGCCACTTTCACGACGGTGGAGGTAACACCGACAGAACGACGTTGGGGAATGACTAAGCCTTGAGCCCCTAATGCTTCTGCCGTGCGGATAATTGCTCCTAAGTTATGGGGATCGGTGATGCCATCACATACGACGATCACGGGTTGCTGAGCTTTCGATTTTGCCTGTTTAATCAGGTCGGTTAAATCCAAGTAAGGGTATGGCGCGACTTGAGCCGCAATACCTTGATGATTAGCCCCCTCCGTAATTTGGCTGAGGCGGCGTGGGTCTACTTCGTCAATGACGGCACCGTTTGCCTTTGCTTGGAGCAATAAAGAGTGAAAGCGAGGGTCGTAGCGCAGCTGAGGAATGATCCAAATTCGGTTGAGCTGGCGCTGATTTTCTAAAGCAGCCATGACAGGATGACGCCCGTAGATCAAGTCTGTTTCTTCTTGGGATCTAGAAGAAGAAGCCTCAAAAGCATGGGGTTCAAGATTTTGCCGTTCTTGGCTTGCTTGGGGGGAAGATTTGATCACCACCTTCTTACTTTCTCGATGCGGAGCGGACTTTTGGGGCTTGGGCTTACCTGGATAACGTAGCTCCGGTTTATCGGTCGGGGAATGCCCAGAGCGAGTGGATTTTGTTAATTTCGGCTTACCGATGCTGTTCCCTCCCTTTTGGTTAGCCGTGGTGCCTGGAGTACGGGATTGTTTTCTGTTCTCACTGGGGTCACGAAATGATTTCCCTCGCTTGGGTGACGCAGAAGCGCGAGGGCGGCGGTCTTGTTTAGCCATGTTTATTGTTAAGATTTGATAACTTTTTAACGGGAATCGAAATTCAAATGGGTGAGCAACTGCATCAGGCGTTGGGGATCGGTAAGGTACAGGTAGCCGAGCAAGGTTTCTAAGCTCGTTGCTGCTTGATAAACTTTGGGATCGAGACGCCGAGGCCGTCCTGTAGCTGCATTGCGCCCACGCCGTAAGATCTCTTGTTCGGACTCACTCAGGTAGGGTTCGAGCGATCGCAAAGTACTGGCTTGACTTTCTGCTCGGACTTGAGCGACTACCTGCTGATGGTAGTCACCTAGGCGACGGGGAGGCAGAAGGTAGCAGGTTCGGATATACAGTTCGTAAACAGCGTCTCCCAAGTACGCCAAAGACGCTGGTGAAACTTGTTGAATTTGATACTCAGAACCGACTGTAGCACTCAATAGCTGGAGTCGGATTTCCGACCACGAGAGCGGCGAGTGAGTTTCCAAAACGTTTGAACTCTCTTCCTCCTGTGATGTCACAACTGATTTTGCCTGACCTCTCCCTATTGATTTTAGCGTTGCTGGAATCATCTAGTACTTTACAAAGCAAAAAAAAGACCCCCGCTGCACTAACAGGGTAGAGGCGGGTATCTTCCCCGCCCTGGAATTTTAGTAAAGGTCGCGTCAGCTTCCCTTGATGTTCTCCAAGGCTTCCTCAACAGAAGGTTGCAGCGAGAGGAATTTTTCCAGGCGCACCAGCTTAACGGTTTGAGTAACGCGGGGGTTCGTCACAATTTGTAAACTTCCCCCAGCACTTTGAGCCTTCTTGACTATCTGCACCAAAGCGCCCAAGCCGGAGCTATCGACAAAGTCGATTTTGGAAAGATCCAAAACAACGTGCGTTGGACCGTCATCAATATATTTGGTGATCACCTTACGGAACGTAGCTTCCGAAAAGGCGTCTAACAATCCAGTGAGGCGGAAAAGCTGGTAGGTTTCCCTGACTTCGCGTGTGCCCCTTAAGCTGACTGTCAGGGTTAGTGGTTCAGGAATAACACCCTCCTAGCTATAGCTTACTAACATCGTATCTTTGAGATTGTCCTGAGCAACAAGCCAATGACTCGACTCAGGTGTTTTTGAATGGCTCTTGGTTTTTGGAAGAGAGAATTGCTCCTCGGTGTTTTCCACTGTCAGAGTATTTCTGCTCCTTTTCCAGCAAGCCCCAAGAGATAGGCTCGGTGTAGTCCACCGGATTTACTTAGCCCTTGCCTAGACTTACAGACTTTAAATAAAGTTCCGAAGTAGCAAGGCTGTGTTCGGATGGCTCCTACACTGTATGCAATAGTATAGCGAGAAGTCCCCGTTTAATCTAAAGTACCTTGAGGTTTTTGGCAAGGTTTTAGTTTTAATTCACAAAAAATAAAGAAATCGGGTGGAGTCGGCGGGGAGAGAGGGGGATAAGAAGCCGGATGTTTTTCCTTGCCTTACCCCATTACTTCATTCCCCTGCTCAGTTTGCCGATAACTGGAACAATGCGTTAATTCGTGTGTTCAGCTTTGTTAGTACGCATGGCTCGAACGAACTGCTCAAACAGATAGTCAGCATCGTGGGGGCCGGGACTCGCTTCTGGGTGGTACTGCACTGAGAAGAAGGGTAACGATTTATGGCGCAATCCTGCCACAGTACGGTCATTGAGGTTGAGGTGCGTAATTTCCACCTCAGCATTTAACGTATCCGCATTAATCGCAAAACCGTGGTTTTGACTGGTGATTTCAACCTGCCGCTGTAACCCAGCAGGGTGATTTAAGCCCCGGTGACCAAATTTGAGTTTAAAAGTTTCGGCTCCCATTGCCAGACCGAGAATTTGATGCCCCATGCAAATACCAAACACAGGTTGCTGACGCTCTAATAAGGCTTTAGTGGTGGCAATTCCTTCGCTGACAGCAGCGGGGTCACCAGGCCCATTAGAGAGAAAAATGCCATCAGGATTGTGTTGCAAAATGGTCTCTGGTGGCGTATCGGCGGGAACAACGATAACACGACATCCGTAGCTAGCTAGACGCCGCAGGATATTGCGTTTTATCCCAAAATCGAGGGCGACAACCGTCAAGGGGGCACCAGCCTCCGTGTCGGCAACAGGGCGGAACTCCCAGTAAGAATCGGTGGGATCAGACCACTCGTAAATCTCTTGAGTCGTAACTTCCCGAACTAGATTGAGACCTGCCATACTGGGAGCCGCCTGCACTTCCTTGAGCAACTCAGCCGGGTCGAGAATTTCAGTGGAAATGCCGCCGTTCATGGCACCAACAGAGCGAATTTTTCGGGTTAGTGCCCTGGTATCGATGCCGTAAATTCCGGGAATGTTATGGTCTTTGAGGTAGTCAGGGAAAGACTGAGTGGCACGCCAGTTACTCGGACGATGACAGATGTTACGTGCAATCGCGCCCCGAATCTGAGGATGTGCAGATTCTTCATCTTCAGGGTTGATTCCTGTGTTACCGAGTTCTGGATAAGTAAAAGTAACAATTTGACCGCAGTAGCTGGGGTCTGTCGTCACTTCCTGATAACCCGTCATGGCAGTGTTAAACACCACCTCTCCGATGGAGGTGCCAGTGGCTCCGAAAGACCAACCTGGGTAAGATGTCCCATCTGCCAGCACGAGCAAAGCAGGTGTAGCCGCTGAAACAGGCATAAGCAGTGATTCGTTATTAGTAGTTAGTGATTAAGTAGTCAGTGAACGGTGGAAACAAAGGTTAGACAAGCAAGAACTGACGAGCTATTATCTCACGGCTGATTGAGGCTGAGGATGTTTGTTGAGGGTCAATTGTGAGGAGGCGATAACAGTATTCACAAACCCGTAATCTTTTGTTCCTAGTTATGAGTCATCTAAAAATCGGCGTGGAGACTCCCGGTATAGTTCATAGAACTTCACGGGAGAGGAAACGCCGCTCCTCTATAATGGTTTACACGAAATAACACAGAATGTGAGACATGACCGAACGAGCCTATAAATATAGGTTTTACCCAACACCGGAACAAGAACAACTCTTGCGCCGCACACTGGGTTGCGTTCGGTTGGTTTACAACAAAGCTCTGCATACTAGAAATCAAGGGTGGTACGAAAGACAAGAGCGGATTGACTACAAGCAGACATCCGCTATGCTGACGAGCTGGAAAAAGCAGGAAGATTTGCAATTTCTCAACGAGGTTAGCTGTGTACCGTTGCAGCAAGGATTGAGAAATCTGCAAAAAGCGTTTGCTAACTTCTGGGCTGGTCGTGCCAAGTACCCCAACTTCAAAAAGAAGCGGAGTGGTGGTAGTGCTGAGTTTACCCGTTCCGCCTTCAAGTGGAAGGATGGACAACTGTGGTTGGCGAAGTGTTCTCAACCCCTGCCTATCCGCTGGAGTCGGACTTTGCCCGATGGGTATGAACCATCTACTGTTACCGTCAAACTGGATGCGTCGGGACGTTGGTTTGTCTCCCTGTTGGTTGACGAGCTCACGATTAAGGCGCTGCCCCAAATTAATAAAGCGGTAGGGATTGACGCGGGAATTACTTCGTTGATTACTACCAGTGACGGACAGAAGGTTTCTAATCCCAAGCACTTTAAGCGTCTTCGTTACAAGTTGAGGCAGGCTCAAAAAGCACTGTCTCGCAAGGTTAAAGGCTCCTTGAATCGGGAGAAGGCAAAACTCCAGGTAGCTCGAATCCACGCCAAAATTGCCGATGCTCGAACAGATTTCCTTCACAAGCTGACTACTCGACTGGTTCGTGAAAATCAAACGATTGCCGTTGAGGACTTGGCAGTGAAGAATCTGCTGAAGAACCATAAGCTGGCTCAAGCGATTGCTGATGCTAGCTGGGCTGAATTGGTTCGTCAGTTGGAGTACAAGTGCCAGTGGTACGGTCGGACACTGGTTAAAATTGACCGCTGGTTCCCCAGCTCTAAACGCTGTGGGCACTGTGGTCACGTTGTTGATCAATTGCCGCTTAATGTCCGCGAGTGGGATTGTCCAGAATGTGGCACCCACCATGACCGAGACATTAATGCCGCCAATAATATTCTCGCCGCAGGGCTTGCGGTGAAAGTCTGTGGAGCGAACGTAAGACCTGATGGGCATAAGTCCAAAGGGCAGTGGCGAAAGACCCGTAAGGGAAAGAAACAGAAACTCAAATCGTAAGGTTTGGGAATCTCCCGTTATAGCCGTTTAGGTTTAGCGGGAGAGGAAGTCAAGAGTCACTTGCCGTCAAAATCTATTGCTTCACAAAGTGCGCGTTTAAACTGAGAGATGGACTGTTCATGAGCAATAAATGCCCATGCCTTCTCAGGATCGTGCAGCTATCCTTCTGCTTTCAGGCACCCTCGCCTTAATGAATGTGGCGTGTAGCCGTATTAATTCTTTATGGCTTCCCGATGAGTCACCCGAACCGATAGCTGCCTCTTCGCCTCCCAGTATAGCGACCACTCCACCCGTGGAGCAGGCGTCCTCGCCTACTGTTAATCCTTCACCCCTGGCGACACCGACTAGCCAACCCTCCCTGAGCCCACAAGAGGCCTATGAACGGGCATTGGATGCCGCCCATAGTGCAGCAACGATTGCTCAGTCTGCTCAATCTTTCAGTGATTGGCAATTGGTCATCAATCGCTGGCAAGAGGCGATTCAGTTATTACAGAGGGTACCCTCTTCAAGTTCTTATTATGCGATCGCCAAAGAAAAACTTTCCCAATACCAGCGCAATCTAAGCCTTGCTCAACAACAAGCTAAGAGTCCCCGACCTAGTTCTCCTTCAGAACGTACAATTGCCATTTCACCCGGAGCCGTTTATCAGCCCTTAGATCCCACCCCAAGCCCCACACTCAGCCCACCACCACCAGAAACGGAATCAAAGACCAATACGGACAATCTACAGGTATTTAAAATACCCATCAAGCGACGTGTCCGTGGAACGCCAGTTATTAATGTCACCTTTAATAATTCACAGACGTTTGAGATGGTTGTCGATACGGGGGCGAGTGGTACTGTAATTACCCAAGCCATGGCTCAAAGCCTTGGCATTGTTTCAGAGGGCGAAGTGAAAGCCAATACCGCTAGTGCCAAGGGAGTTCGGTTCGGTCTAGGTAGGGTTGAGTCAATTGCTGTTGCTGGTGCTGTAGCTAAAAATGTTCAAGTGGCAATTGGTGTGCCCGAACTTGAAATTGGATTGCTCGGTCAAGATTTCTACAGCAAATATGATGTCTCGATTAAACAAGATGTTGTTGAATTTCACAGCCGCTAATCCTGGTAAGCTGTGAAAAAAAAACAATGCCATTGAGTTAAGAGAAAAGCGAGCGTGCATCAGCTACAAATTGGCTCTAGTTTCACAGATCCAGCTAGTTCTTAACCCCATGGCATTGCTTTAAACCCTTGACTATGCCTACGTTCTGCATTATTTAGTTTTGTTCATTGGCTGGATTAGAGGTTTCTTGTTGTTCTACTAGCACCCATGCACTAGACAAATCTTCCAAAAAAGTTTTAGAATTGTCTATTGTGTCGTTAACTACTTCTACCGTGAGGGTTGGTAGATAAACACTATCAACGATTTGATGGTTATAGGCAACAATTTGACCGCAAGTACCTGTCGGAAGATGACGCACGTAGTCCCCAACTTCTAGCATGGTTTTCATAATGGAAACAATCCTTCATTGGGTAAGTTTTCATACATACCCTAGCTAGGGGATCGAAAGTTAGCAACAATTATTAATAAAATCTATCTATTGTTACTGAATTATACAAATCTCTCAGAAAGAAAACATAGCCCAATCACCATTCGCTGAGCTGGTGTATCGGTGGGGTCAGGAAATTGATTGCTGTAGAAACGTTTTCCTGATTTTGAATTCGGATGAGAAAATTTTCTTGAGTGCGTTGTCGCTCTAAGTGTTGGGAGCATCCCATTTTTGCAGAAATACTCTCATACCAAGCTGCGTTCAAAAATAGCAAGCTTCTCTTCCCCAGCTCCCCCAGCTTCGGTTTATTTACATAATTGGGATGCTCCCTAAGTGTTAGTGGAGACGTTCCG